>DBIH01000121.1 GCA_002296885.1 Flavobacterium sp. UBA807
GCTATAGCCGGATTGGTAGTATGACCGTAAAGTTGACCGATACCACCTGTTGCCAGCAATGTGTAATTGGATTCAAAAGTCAGAATTTCATGAGTGTGTTCATCAAGAACATAAGCGCCTATGCATTTATCATTTCGGGTTATTAAATTAAGCGCAAAATGAAAATCATACAACATAATATTATTCATTTTTCGAACCTGTAGTAAAATGGCTCTTTCAATTTCATAACCGGTTTGATCTTTATGGTGCACCACACGGTTTTTGGAATGCCCTCCTTCTCTTCCTAAATCTAGATTTCCGTCGGCAGTAATGTCGAATTGTGCTCCCCAATTGATCAATTCCTGTAATCGTTTTGGTCCTTCAGTAATAACCATTTTCACCACAGTTTTATCGCATAATCCATCGCCACAAATAAGTGTATCTTCTATATGTTTTATGAAAGTATCGTCCTGAAGGTCTTGCACTACTGCAATTCCGCCTTGGGCATATTTGGTGTTTGATTCTTCCGCTGTCGATTTTGTAACGATGGAAATAGACCTATCAGGAAATTTTTCTGCGATTTTCAGAGCAAATGTAAGTCCGGCTATTCCGGAGCCTATAATTAAGTAATTGGTATGTATCATTAGTGTGATAATTCGAGCATGCGTTCGATAGGAAGCAGGGCTTTCTGTCTGATTTCTTTAGAAACTTTGATTTCAGGGCTTTCATTTAATAAACAATCGTATACTTTTTGTAGCGTATTCATTTTCATAAAACCACATTCACTGCAGGCACACGTGTTATTTTCAACTGATGGTGCCGGGATTAATAGTTTATTAGGAACTTCCTGTTGCATTTTATAAAGTATTCCGGCTTCTGTTGCCACAATAAATTCATTGGCAGAGTTAGTTTTCACAAAGTCAATCATGCCCGAAGTTGAACCTACGTAAGAAGCAGTTTCTAAAATATGCGTTTCTGATTCCGGATGCGCAATGATTTTGGAGCTTGGATGTTTTTTATGGAGCGCAATCAGTTTGTCTAAAGAAAAAGCTTCGTGCACTACACATGAACCATCCCATAACACCATTTTTCTCCCGGTTTCCTGTTCAATATAACGTCCTAAGTTTTTATCGGGAGCAAAAATAATAGGTATGTTTTTTGGAACGGAAGTCACTATTTTAACTGCGTTGGAAGAAGTACAAACCAAATGACTCATGGCTTTAATCTCAGCTGAACAATTTACATAAGTTATTACTATATGATTGGGGTGAGCTTCAATAAATTTTTTAAAGATTTCCGGTGGACAGGATTCTGCTAATGAACACCCCGCAGCTAAATCTGGAAGAATTACTTTTTTATTTGGATTCAGAATTTTAGCCGTTTCTGCCATGAAATGTACACCAGCAAACAAAATAATATCCGCATTTGCTTTGGCAGCTTGTTGTGATAGTCCTAAACTATCTCCCACGTAATCGGCTATTTCCTGTATGTCAGGTTCCTGATAATAATGCGCTAGTATTACAACATTTTTGGCTTTTTTTAAAGCGAGTATTTTTTCTTTAAGTGCTTGCATAGTAATATGTAGTATGGGGAAACAGTTGAAAATCAAAAAGTGAAAATCAACCATAATTCCTATGCAAAATAACTGCTGAAAACTAAGCTTTTATATGACTTTAATCATAATTGGCAAACTCAATTAGTGTGTAATATTGAAGTAAATTAAAACTCAAATAAAATGGAAACAATAAATAAAAAAACAATAGGTAATTACGTAGCAGAAGATTTTAGAACAGCCGCTTTATTTTCAAAATATGGTATAGACTTTTGTTGTAAAGGCAACCGAACTTTAGCAGAAGCCTGTGAAAAGAAAGCTATAAGCCCTGAAAGGTTAGAAAATGAAATTAATGTTATTCTGAACACGGCAAATGAGCAAAGTGTAGATTTTAAATCTTGGTCATTGGATTTATTGGTTGAATATATTGAAAAGACGCATCATCGTTATGTTGAAGAGAAATCTTCGGTGCTTTATCGTTTTCTGGACAAACTTTGTAAAGTTCATGGTGACCGTCATCCAGAGCTATTTGAAATCAATAAATTATTTATCGAAGGAGCTGGTGTATTAGCAAAGCATATGATGAAAGAAGAGCTGATTTTATTTCCTTTCATTAAAAGGATGTCACAAACAAAGGGTAAGTCAATAAAAATGCCAAATTTTGGAACTGTAGACAATCCAATAGCCATGATGCAGGATGAACATACAACAGAAGGGGAGCGATTTGCTAAAATTGCGGAATTAACTAATAATTATACTCCACCTGCTGATGCTTGCCAAACTTATAAAGTAACTTTTGCAATGCTAAAAGAATTCGAGGATGATTTACACATACACATTCATTTGGAAAACAATATTCTTTTTCCCGGAGCTCAAGTATTAGAAAGACAATTCAACATTTTAGATAAATTGGATCATTCATTACTTTAAAACCTATGCTTCATGGAAAAATATGTTATCAAAAGAAATGGAGATTATAAACCCTTTGAAAGTTATAAAATAAAAGATGCTATAGTTAAGAGTTTTCAAAGTGTTGCAGTTTCATTTGACAAGCTTGTTTATGAAAAAGTTATTGCGGCTACTAATACTAAGGATACTTGGGCAGTAGAAGAAATTCAGGATATTATTGAAAAAAAGCTTTTTGAAAATGAGTATTTTACTGTTATGCGTTCCTTTATGTTGTATCGGCATACTCGAAAGTTGCAACGAGAACACATTCAAGGATTGAATGATGATACCACCTATGTTGATAGCACTCAAACTATAGAAGAATATATTTCGCAAACGGATTGGCGAATTAATGCCAATGCGAACACATCCTATTCTAATGCCGGCTTGGTGAATAATGTAGCCGGAAAGATTATTGCCAATTATTGGTTAGATAAAGTTTATTCCAAAGAAGAAGGATATGCGCATCGCAACGGTGATATGCATATTCACGACTTGGATTGTCTGACTGGCTATTGTGCAGGTTGGAGTTTGAGAGTGCTACTCAATGATGGCTTTAATGGAGTGCGGGGCAGAGTTGAAAGCAAAGCTCCGTCTCATTTCAGGGAAGCTTTGGGGCAAATGGCTAACTTTCTTGGAATTTTGCAAAGTGAATGGGCGGGAGCTCAGGCTTTCAGTTCGTTTGACACTTATTTAGCTCCTTATGTCTTCAAGGACAATTTATCCTTTGAAGAAGTATTGAAAGCCGTTCGGAGTTTTGTATATAATCTGAATGTTCCCGCTCGTTGGGGGCAATCTCCTTTTACCAACATTACATTGGATTGGGTTGTCCCTGATGATTTGAAAGAGCAAATTCCGACTAAAAATGGCCACCATCTTTTTGATAAAATAATTGATGAAGAATTGATGGACCGTGCTAGAGCGAGAGGAGTGATTTCTTTACTAGATCTGCGTTACGAGCATTTTCAAACCGAAATGAATCTGATTAATAAAGCGTATTATACAGTAATGACTGAAGGTGATGCCAACGGACAACCTTTTACATTCCCAATACCTACAGTAAATATTACCGAAGATTTTGATTGGGATGGAGAAAATACCGAGTTGCTTTTTGAAAACACAGCCAAAATAGGTTCTTCTTATTTTCAGAATTTTATAGGAAGCCAATATGTATTGGATGAAAAAGGAGAAAGAATAGAAAATCCGAATGCCTATAAACCGAATGCTGTTCGTAGCATGTGTTGCCGCTTACAACTTGATTTGAGAGAATTGTTAAAACGTGGTAACGGATTATTTGGAAGCGCCGAAATGACGGGAAGTATTGGTGTGGTTACTATCAATATGGCTCGTTTGGGTTTCTTGTATGAAAATGATAAGGTTGGTTTGTTGGAACAACTGGATTGGCTGATGCTACTTGCTAAATCTACTTTGGAGAAGAAACGACAATTTATACAGGAGATGTATGACCGAGGCTTGTACCCTTATACTAAACGTTATTTACCTCATTTTAGAAATCATTTCTCTACAATTGGCGTAAACGGAATGAATGAAATGGTGCGCAATTTCACCAATGACAAAGCTGATATTACCTCGTCTTTTGGTCAAGATTTTTGTACTGAAATTTTAGATCATATTAGAAATAGAATGAAAGAATTTCAAGAAGAAACGGGAAATCTTTATAATTTGGAAGCTACACCTGCCGAGGGTACTACCTATCGTTTTGCCAAAGAAGATAAGATAAGATATCCCAACATTCTGCAAGCAGGCTTCGGTGAAAATATTTACTACACCAACAGCTCCCAAATTCCGGTCGATTTTACACAAGACCCATTCGAAGCCTTATTGATGCCGGATGAATTGCAATGTAAATAT
>DBIH01000043.1 GCA_002296885.1 Flavobacterium sp. UBA807
CATCCTGAATACCTGTTTTTACTATTCTGATTTTGGCTTTGTTTCCGACTTTCACAAAAACACACTCCAATTTTTTATCACTTTTTGAGGTTACTTTTTTGTCATCGCCTTCATCTTTTATCTCAAATTTCTTGGTTGCTGTTGTATCCGATTTTACAACAACCGAACTTATTGGCACGCCTATAACTTTCTCTTTTCGTTTTGTAATGATGTCAACGGTTGCCGTCATTCCCGGTCTGAATGGCGAATAAGTGTCTGGTTTCCCTGCTAATAAATCCTGATAGGATTCTTTTAAGATTCTAACTTTTACTTTGAAATTAGTTACCTGATCAGCCGTTGTAGAAGTACTTGCCGAATTAGAAATACTGGTTACAATTCCTTTGAATTCTTTTTTAAGGTAAGCATCAACCTGAATTTTTGTGCTGTCGCCAATATTGACTTTTACGATATCATTTTCGTTTACGTCAACTTCAACTTCCATATTATTTAGGTTAGCAACGCTCATCAGCTCGGTACCTGTCATTTGTTGTGTTCCTAAAATCCTTTCGCCCAACTCAACATTCAGCTTAGAAATCGTTCCGTCAGCAGGAGAATAAATAACTGTTCGACCCAAATTATCTTTTGATTCGGTAACCGTTGCCACAGCACTTTCTACATTGTAATACGCCGATTCTTTATTCGCTTTTGCTCCTTCAAAAGTAGCCACTGCTTTTTCCCAGTCTGATCTTGAAATAATTCCTTTATCGTACAATGTTTTGCTTCTGTCATAACTTGCTTTTGCTTCTTTAAACGAAGCATCTGCCTGGCTCAAACCAGCTTTGGTTCCCGATAAATTAGATATGGAACGTTTTAACCCCGAAGTGTATAAATCGGGATTGATTTTTACAAGCAGCTGTCCTTTTTTTACCACCTGTCCTTCTTTTACAGGCAAATCAATAATCTCTCCCGAAACCTGAGAAGACATTTTTACTTCAATTTCAGGCTGGATTTTTCCGGTTGCCGAAACAGTTTCAACAATGGTTATCTCATCGGCTTTAGCGGTCTCGACTTCTTTGGAATCATCATTACCGCCAATTATACCTTTTGATTTTAAGGTAATAAGCACTATTATTAATGCGACAACTATTCCAAGTAATATGTAAATTCTTTTTTTTGACATGATTTTATTGTTTTTGAATGATTGGGATTCCAAAATAAAGTTCGACTACTTTCGTTTTAAAAATGTAATCGTATTTAGCACGGATAGCATCCGATTGCGCTGCAACATAAATGGTTTGCGATTGATTGAAATCGAAAGCATTCATTAATCCAACTGCATATTTTTCTTTGGCATAATTAAAGGCTTCCTGTCTTGCTTCTACTGTAGCTATGGCAGCTTCATAGGTTTTCAAAGCTCCTTTGGCATCGGTTATGGCTTTATAAACATTGGTTTCCAAATCCAGATTCGCCTGATCGAACGCATTTTTGGTTCTTTCATAATTGAGCTTGCTTTTTTCCATATTCCCTCTTGCAGAAAATCCGCTGAAGATTGGAACATTCAACTGCAATCCGAAATTATGTCCTTTGTTATCGCTAAACTGATCAAAAAACGGACGTGCGTTTCCAAGAACCGGTTGGTAATTCGGCTGGATTACATTTTGCCCTGTTCCTTCAACCTGCCCGATTACCGTTGTTGGATTTACAGGATCAAGCTGCACTCCAGTTACTCTGTCGGCATAACCAACTCTCGAACTAAAACTATAATAACCTATCAGTCTTGGCTGCAATGCGCCTTTTGCAATCTTTACATCTCTTTCAGCAATATCTAAATTCGCCTGAGCAATTTTAATTTCATTACGGATCTGCTTTGCTTTGTCTACAATGGCTTCCGGAGTTTCACTCATCACCGGGCTTTCTTTAGCTTCCATATCAACATCAGCAATGTCAAAGTTTTTAAAATCATCAACGCGTAAAAGCTGTGCCAGACTTAATTTTGATATGAACAAACTATTTTCTGCGGCAACTATTTTTTGATTATCGGAAGCAATCGTTGCTTTCATATCCAATAAATCGCCTCTTGGAACAGAACCGGCATTTACCAATTCCTGTGTACGGTTTATTTGTTTTTCGTCATTGGACAATTGACCTTGCTGCACTTTTAAATTCTCCTTATTGAAAAGAATATCCAGATAAGCATTGGCAACATACAATAAAATATCATCCTGCATTTTGTTGAGTTTATATTGCGATGCCAACTGTTCAAGCTTTGCTCTTCTTAAACGGTTTTGGTTTTGAAGTCCATTATAAATAATGATGCTTGAATTAAGGCCTGCCGAAGTAAACTGTGTAGTCTGATTTTCCAGAAGTCCGGTAGTAATATTTTGGTTTAAACCGATATTCCACGAATGTGAAGCATCTGCGGATAGCGTTGGCAGGAAACTACCAATGGCAAGTTTTTTGTCGATGTTAGCCGCTTTTAGGTCAAGCTCTGATTGTTTTATTGAAATGTTATTTTTCAAAGCATAATCAACGCATTCCTGTAGTGTCCAACTCTTGACCTGAGCTTTGGCAGAAAAGCCTGAAACCAAAATAAAAAGTAGGGTTATTTTTTGTATGCTGTATTTCATAATAAACTGGTTTGCAGACTTCGATCGTTATGGTGAACAAATATATTGATTTTTGTCTTTTAATTCGTATTTAAAGAGACACAAACTTAGACTTGCCTTTTTTGATAATGTTACAGTATTATTGCATTTTTACTTTTATTTTTGCGAAAATTATTTTTACAAAATGTCTGCAAGAAAAGTAACGTATTTCATCTTAGTTCTATCATTGATTTTTAACAGCTGTTCGACAACTCAAAAAATTGAGGCGTTAAAACCGCTCCCTTCGGATGATGCGCCGATGGTTTATAATACAAAAACATCATTTGTAAATATGCCTTTGCAGATTACGCTGAAAGAAATTGAAAGCCAGTTGAACAAAACGCTGAATGGCGAAATCTACAACGATTCGAATTTGGATGATGACAAAACCGAAATGAAAATCACCAAAACAGCCCCGATTCGTCTGATTGAAAAAAATGGTAAAATACAGACGGTTCTTCCGTTAAAAATTTGGTCCCGTTTCAAATACGGCACCGATTTCATGGGATTGAATGATACCCGTGAAATCAATCTTAACGGAACCATAACCATGACGAGCGATGTGAAATTGTCCAACTGGAAAATGTCTACAACATCTAAAATTGAAGATTTTGAATGGGCAGAAAGTCCGTCAATTTTAGTTGCAGGAAAAAATGTCCCGATTACTTATATTATCAATCCAACTCTTTCTATTTTTAAATCGAAGATTGCCAAGAAAATTGATGAAGCCATTGAAAACTCCTGTGATTTTAAACCTTATGTGCTTGATGTTCTGGAAAAGATGAGCACGCCGTTTTTAACCAGCGAACAATACCAAACCTGGTTTAAATTGATTCCGATTGAAGTTTATGTCACCGATGCCGTGTTGGATAAAACTCAAATCAACATGAATTTGGGATTAAAATGCAACATGCAAACAATGGTAGGTTTGAAGCCAAAAGCAAGTTTCGACAGAACCGCTGTTCAGTTTAAAGCGGTAACAAAAGTTCCTGAAAAACTAACGGCAAATATTGCTGCCATTTCAACTTATGAAAGTGCGTCCAGAATTATTTCGAGTAATTTTAACGGAAAGGAATTTGCTTCCGGAAGTCGAAAAATTACAGTTCAAAATGTAGCGCTTTGGCAAAAAGACGGCAAAATAATTGTTGCACTTGATATGACAGGAAGTATCAACGGAACGATTTATCTTTCGGGAATTCCGAATTACAATGCGGTGACTAAGGAAATTTATTTCGACCAAATGGATTATGTCCTGGATACAAAAGGATTGCTTACTCGGACTGCCAATTGGTTATTGCAGGGAGTTATTTTGAAGAAAATCCAGGAAAACTGCCGCTATTCTATCAAAGAAAATCTTGATGAAGGAAAGAAAAGTTTACTCCCTTATCTAAATAATTATTCACCGATGAAAGGTGTTTTCGTTAACGGAACAATGAGTGATTTTGAATTTGAAAAAGTAGAAGTCACCAATAAAGCCATCATTGCATTTATTACTACCACCGGAAAAATGAATGTAAAGATTGACGGAATGGATTAACCCTGATTAGGCACTTTTCTTTTTGAAGTACATTCGGTAAATAGCAAATCCGATTACGCCAACAATTATATAAGGCACTGCCATTAACAGAACGATACCGTCGTTTACAGCTTCGACTTTAGCTTTATTCCCCTCGCTTTCCAAAGACGCACGGCACATGGCGCATTGAGCAATCGAATTAAGAGAATAGAATATAGAGAATAGAATATAGAATATCCTTTTTTGAGATATAAATCTATGTTCTATATTCTCTGCTCTTTGTTCTTTAGTTAGCATAATAAGGCGAAATCATCAAATAAACCAAAACTCCGGTCACAGCAACATAAAGCCAAAGCGGGAAAGTGATTTTTGCAATTTTTCTATGTCTGTCAAATCGCATGGCCAATGCTCTGACGTAGGTAATTAACACCAAAGGAATAATAGCAACAGACAATAAAATATGCGTAAGCAAAATGAATAGGTATACATTTCGCATTGCGCCTGCATTAGCTTTTTCTGTCGCATCTAAAATTTTATTTCCGTCAACATCACCATAAATTGTTGAATCAGCTGTCATGTGATAGGCAACATACATTACAAGAAACACAATTGAACAGGCAATTGCAGTAGTCATAAATCGCTCGTGCACTTTTTGATTACCGTTTTTAATAGCCAATACACCCATTATCAAAAGCAAGGCTGTAAGTCCATTTATACCGGCATAAATTGGTGGTAAAAATGATAGCGGTTCCACTTCAATTCCAAAATCTTTCAGCTTTACGGAAAACAATACCGCGACAACAACAGGTATCACTACAGACACTGCAATTATTGGCCATCTAAGTCTATTTTCTAATGTTTGTTTTTCCGACTTATTCATTTAGTAATTTTTTAATGTCTTCTATAATAGCTTTCACACCTTTTTTCTCCAGACCGTCATAGTATAAAATTGGATTGCCAAAATTATCTTCACGGCACCGTATATTACCGTTTTTGTCAATTAAGGCAAAAAGCCCAGAATGCTCAAAACCTCCATTTACATTTTTATTTTCACCGGCATAAAGATTAAATCCTTTATTAGCGATGTTGAAAATATAATCTTTATTTCCGGTTAATAAATGCCAGTTCGAAGATTTTACCCCAATTTCTTCACCGTGCTTTTTTAAAACTTCCGAAGTATCATGTTCCGGATTTATAGAAATTGAAGCTATCCCAAAATTCGGATTTCCAAAAAATTGGTTCTGGATATCAACCATATTTCTGTTCATAACAGGACAGATTGACGGACAGGTCGAAAAGAAAAACTCAACAACGTATACTTTCCCTTTGTAACTTTCGTTCGTGATTTTTACTCCGTTTTGGTCAGTTAGTTCCCATTTTGGCGCAGGACCGATTTTTCTCAGACCTGTTTCCCCGTTTTTGCGGTTTGGAGCCGCATCCAGCCGTTCGTTCTGAACAACGGTACCGCTTTTTATTCTTTCAACAATCTTCGGAATAAAATAGATTCCGAAGACCAGAACGATAAACGATAATCCTATATATGATTTTTTCATGAATGTAAATTATATTTCCCTTGTGGCATTATGGTTTCTTTTTAAGGCTGCTCTGTATTCATAGATGATGATTTTCATATCATCCATCATTTTGTTGTATAGATCGGCAACAAGAACAGTACTGTATCCTTCTTTGTATTCGGGTGTTCCTTTTTGATCTTCGCCTTTTCTGCCTCGAAGATTTCGTTTTTTATCTACTATGAAAACATTTGGCGTTGACAAATCTGAGTCTAATTTGCCAACTAATTGAAGTTTGTCATAGAACGTATTGATTTCATTCGGCGAAGCAAAAACAAAATTCCAGCCTTTGTGTGTTCCAAGTTTCTTTATATCTATTTTAAGAAGTTCCTGAACCTGATTTTGTGCTCCATCGGGAAGAACCATCACAACCTGAAAATCTTTAAAATCTTTATACTTATCATAGATGATTTCATAAAGATTGAAGAAGTTCCCTTTATGTTTCATTACATCGCTTCCTATAAAGCCAAGTATAGTAATCTTATTGGTTAAAGTGACCGGTTTATCATCTAATGTTTTCCATGAATTAACGTCTGGAACGTTTTTGGTAATCGTCGGTAAAGAAATAAAGCTGTTCACACCGGAAGCAAAGAAAAGATAAGCAACTATGGGTAAAACAAACAGTACAAAAAGGACAATATTTTTTTTCATTTGGATTGTGAAAAACGATAAGCAAAAATAAAAAAATCCCGTCTGTTTCAATAGAATAGACGGGACTTTTTTTGAATTAATATACTATTAAAAATTCCATTTAATAGTCGCATTTTTAAATACCTCAAATATATAATCAGCTTCAACCAAAAGGATGAACAATAAATACAAAGCAAGGAAAATTACGGTTGCAACAACCGCCCAACGCAAACTGCTTCTTTCGCCTTCCATGTGCATGAAAGCCCAAACAATTCCGTAAGCTTTAACAAGAGTCAGAATGATGAAAACCCAGTTTAGCAAATTCATGCTGATGAAGTTATTCATATATAAAAAGCTTGGTCTTGAAATTCCCAAATAAACCTCAACAATAGTTACTGCAGAAAGGAAGAAGAATACATTCCAGATTCTTTTTACGTTTGATTGATGTCCGTGTGCGTGATCGTGTGACATGATATGAATTTTATAAAAAATTAAACTAAGTAGAAGAATGTAAATACAAATACCCAAACTAAATCGACAAAGTGCCAGTATAGTCCAACTTTTTCTACCATTTCGTAAGTTCTTCTTTTCTCATACGTTCCTAAGACAACGTTTAAGAAAATGATGAAGTTGATTACAACCCCTGAGAATACGTGGAATCCGTGGAAACCTGTAATGAAGAAGAAGAAATCAGCAAATAATTTACTTCCGTATTCGTTGTGCTCAAGGTTGGCTCCTTCAACAACTTTACCTGCGTTGGCAACCATTTTTTCAGATTCTGCCCTGTTGAGGATTTCTCTGTGTTTATTGTGATTTAAACCTGGCTGTAATGTTTTATTTGCTCTGTCTTCGGCAGTATCTCTATAGATAACTTCTGTTCTTACCAAATAATCAGGGTGTGCTTTAAAACCTGCCTGAACTTCAGCAACAGAATAAGACGGTAAAGTTGGCTCATCCATAAACCATTTCCCTCGGCTTCTTGTCAGTTGTTCTCTTTCCTCAGGAAGTCTTACTGCAAAATCTTCTAGTTTTACTCTTTTCCCATTTCCATCAACAAACTGAATGATACTTCCTCCTTTAGTTTCAATGGCTCCATATTCCCCTTTGATAAAGTTTTTCCACTCCCAGGCTTGTGAACCAACGAAGATCAAACCTCCAACGATTGTCAATAACATATAAATGGCAACTTTTTTCTGTTTCATCTGATGACCTGCATCAACAGCCAATACCATTGTTACAGAAGAAAAGATCAGGATAAAAGTCATGAATGCCACATAGTACATCGGCATTTCCTTACCATGCATGAACGGGAAGTGCGTAAACACCTCGTCGGCAATTGGCCAGTTGTTAATGAATTTAAATCTTGAAAAACCGTATGCTGCAAGGAAACCGGTAAAGGTCAAGGCATCCGACACGATAAAAAACCACATCATTAATTTGCCATAACTAGCGCCCATCGGCTCATTTCCGCCGCCCCAAACGTTTTCAGTATTTCCAGAAGTATCTTTAGCTCCCATAAAAATGTTATTGTTAAAAAGTTCCCAAATTTAGATTTTTTTTCTTATTTAAAGAAATATAAAAATAAAAACAAACAAATCCACAAGAAATCAAGAAAGTGCCAATACATCGCACCTAGTTCAATTCCAAGCGTTTGAGTTGAATTGTATTTTTGTTTAAAATGATTATAAATTATGATTAAAAGCGAAATTAATCCTCCTGTAAGGTGGGCAAGGTGAAGTGTTGCCAACACATAAAGGAAAGTTGTGGTGATATTGCTTTCAGGACCAGTGAAAAAATAATTCTGATCCATCAGTTGCTCAAAGCCTTTTAACTGGCATAAAACAAACCCAATTCCAAGAGCTAAAGTTAGTAAAAGAAAGTTTGTTGTCGCCTGTCTGTTATCTTTTTGAATTGATTTTTTAGCCAAATGAAAAGTAACGCTGCATAAGATTATCATTAGCGTACTGAAGTAAAATGCCGAAGGAAACTGGAAATCCTTCATCCAGTCTTCCCTTGATTTACTTACTATGAAAGCACTTACGATTCCGGCAAACATCATCGTCATGCTCCCCATCGCGAACAGCAAGAGCAGTTTATACGATCTTGCGGTTCTTTCCTTATGTTCCTGTGCGGTCATTGTCATACCAAACTATCTTAAAAATTTATCTATAATATATACTAATTGCAGCAAAGATATATAAGAAACACTAACCAGCATTAATGTCCGGGCAGCTTTTGCAGTCCGCAACTGATATAATCTCACGGCATAAAAAATCATCCAAAGACCTAATAAAAATACGATTCCGGCAGCTATTGGCGAAATGAATAATCTTCCTGTATATCCCAAACATGGCAACAGTGAAGCCACTAAAAGCCAAACCGAATACAATATCGTCTGCAAAGCGGTTGACGTATCTTTCTTCCCAGTTGGCAGCATAAAGAATCCTGCCTTTTCATAGTCATCATACAAAAACCAGCCAATAGCCCAAAAATGGGGGAACTGCCAAAAGAACTGTATTAGGAAAAGTGTTCCTGCTTCAATACCAAAATTATTAGTTGCCGCAACCCAGCCCAACATAAACGGAATCGCACCCGGAAAGGCACCGACAAAAACCGAAAGCGGCGTGTATTGCTTTAAAGGTGTATAAACACTGGTGTAAAGAAAAATCGAAATCGCACCAAACATCGCCGATTTCTGATTAATATTGTATAACAAAATCAATCCAATAATTGTCAATAAACTGGCAACAAAAAGCGCACGGTTTGGAGTCATCCTTCCCGAAGCTACCGGACGGTTTTTGGTTCGGTTCATCAAGGCATCAAAATCCTTTTCAATGACTTGGTTAAATGCATTCGAAGCACCAACCATACAGTAACCGCCAATAGCCAACATCAGTAAAGTCGTGATTTTTAAATCATGAAAATCTACTACGCCGAGCAGATATCCCGCAATAGAAGAAAACACCACGCTTATAGCTAAACCCGCTTTGGTGATTTCCTTGAAATCAATCGCAATTTTTTT
>DBIH01000252.1 GCA_002296885.1 Flavobacterium sp. UBA807
CACAGTTTAAGGGCAAAGGATCCTGGAGATCCTTCGGAGCAGGAATATGTGCATTTCTTGTGCGGCGGGGTAAGCTAATACAGAATTTTAAATCAAAATTAACTTTTACGTTTTATTTTGTTTCTTATTTTTCTTTTGAATATTTTATTAGCACTATCTGAATTATTATTATAATATCCACCGCTTGTATAAGAATTACTGCCTAATTGTTTTAAAATAGTAATGTCCTTTTCATTTTTTATATCCTTTGGGTCACTATGACTTGGTGTAATTTTTTCGTTTCTTCCACTTCTTCGAAATACAGCATCACCATATCTCATATGCAATGGACTGATTCTACAATAACAAGCATTTATTCCATCAATTTCTTCCCACCGATCTGCTGAGTTTAATTGCCCGTAGAATGACATCATTATATCTTTTGTTTCATTGAATCCGGTTATTTTTATTCTATCTCTCCCAATTTTATAAATGCTCATTGAAAAAGTATTTGTCGAAGTAATACAAGTAATCTTTAAATCTTTATCTATTATCATTTTGTAAATACTATATTTTGATTCGGCTTCATTCCATCGTATGATTTTCCAAGTTCCACTTAGTTGACGAAAGCGTTTAATAGTTAACCCTGACTCTTGAATTAGCGAACCCTCATGGTCTTTAAAAGAAATGCCCTTTAATATGCTATTTTGATTTAAATAAAAATATGCAAAAAAATTCTCGTTGAAATATTTGTTTTGGGGGTCTTGATAATAATCATCTTCCATTAATAATACAGGGCCGCTTACTTGATTTTTGTGTGAATCAATCGTTAAAAATAGGCCGGAAAGCACATTGTAATCGTATGCATCTTTTAGGATCCAATATACTTTTTCAGATGTACTTAAGTGTGTAAGCTCAACATAGAAGTTCGAGGATGAATCTTTAACTATTCCGCCTTTTAATTCAATAGTATCATTTTTTAAATTTATAATTTTTATCTGATCTGACTCTGCTTGCATGATATAATGGTTCGAAAAATTAATTGTTCGATCCGAAACTGCAGTATTGCTATAGAAAATTCTGTATTTATTTTTAAATGGAATTCTTTTTTTATATTTTGTTTTAATTCCAAATTCATTTCTGAGAGCAGAAATAATATTGGGAAGAATAACTTCATATTGTTTAGGGAATCGATTTCTAGTTTTGAAATCCGATATCCAGCCTGATGATGTATATTCAATATTAGGAAAAGTTTTTTTGAGGTACTGGTGAATATCCCTCTGACTTACATGTAATGCAAGAGCTTGTAAAATTTCTTTAAATTCTTCCTTAGGTTCCATGCTGCAATAAATAAAAAGGATTGGATACTTCCAAATTTGGAAGGTTTTTGGAACAAACTTGCTTTTGTCTTGGATTTAATGTGGTAATTACAGTGGAAATTCATGAATTTCAGATTGGTATATTTGATAGTATGAAACTTGGATTGAAAATATTTAAAGTAATAACATTTCGAAAGTGGCCGTAGATTTTCAAATCGGTGACGAATTGCTATTTTTCTTTTATCCAAATATTAAATGTAAATCCTATGAAACTCAGAATTAGTTTAACCAAAGACACAAAAATGTTCCTATCCTTATTCCAAAATAGTGCTAAAATCTATAACCATGAAGAGAAAGAATTCTGCAAACTGGGAATTGGTGATAATTTACTTAACCTTGTTATCACTTATCTTTTTAATGGCATTTGGTGTGATCATACCGGATAGTCATTGGTGGGGTATAGTTGATGATTTATTATCTCACGTTCTCATTCTTGTACTAATTTCTGCCATACTAAAGATAACTCTAGAGATTTTTAATAGAAGGGGATAAACTTATGGGGGCGCTGCCCCCATTTTATTTTCATTTTATCAATTGCTTTAAAATCATTTTTCACTGCATTAAAAAATCCAATTGGATTCGTACCTTTCCCAAAAAAATCCCATGAATGACATCACCGCCGCCCTGCTGAAATTCAGAAATGAACGCGATTGGGAACAGTTTCATGATGCAAGGAATCTGGCTTTGGCTTTAAGCATTGAGGCTGCGGAGCTCAATGAGCTTTTTCTTTGGAAAAAAGATACACAAATCGATTCTGTAGATTCTGAGAGGGTGAAGGAGGAGTTGGCTGATGTATTTGCTTTCGCTTTTTTATTGGCTGAAAAGTATAAATTCGATGTGAAGGAAATTATTCTCGATAAGGTGAAGAAGAATGCGGAGAAATATCCTGTAGAGAAATCCAAAGGTTCTGCAACAAAATATACCATGCTCTAAAATTTATGATTGTCTACCAATCTGATAAAGCCGGCTTTAATGATGATTTTCTTGCCGGAAACATTGAGGAAGTTATCCAGGAGAGATTTAGAAAAATTTTACATCAGCGCGTCGCTAAAAACGAGGTTCAGTCATGGAAGAACTCTCTGCATTACATGAACACTGTTTTGCAGGACCGGGAGATTCCGGAAGATGCGGGAATCAGTATTGAAACAAAAATTCCTCAGACCTCTAAACGAATTGACTTTATCATCACTGGGCAGGATAAGGAAAAGAAGGATCATGTTGTTATTATTGAACTCAAACAATGGTCTTCAGCAGTTCTGACTGAAATGGACGCAGTTGTGAGAACCCGCTTTGAACACGGTTTCGCTGATGTGAACCATCCCAGTTATCAGGCCTGGTCTTACGCAGCTCTTCTTGAAGGCTACAATGAAGCGATCTATAACGGCGACATAAACCTCAATCCTTGTGCGTTCCTTCATAACTATAAAATGGATGATGTTATCCGTCATCCATTCTATAAGGAACATCTTGACAAAGCACCTGTATTTCTGAAAACGGAAATCCGACAATTGCAGGATTTCATTCGTCAGTTTGTTCGTTATGGTGACAGGAATAAAATTTTGTACAAGATTGAGAATGGAAGAATCAGACCATCAAAATCACTTGCAGACAGTCTGGCAAAAATGCTAGTTGGTAACCGAGAGTTCGTGATGATAGATGAGCAAAAATTGGTTTACGAAAAGGTCATGAATGCTGCAGCAAAGTCTGACCGTAAAGGTAAAAAGCATGTAATAATTGTTGAAGGAGGACCTGGAACAGGGAAATCCGTTGTAGCAATAAACCTGCTTGTGAATCTAACCGGCAAAGAAAAGAATGTGCAATATGTTACCAAGAATGCAGCCCCAAGAGCAGTTTACGCCAGCAAACTAACCGGTACAATCAAAAAAACCGAGTACGAAAATATGTTCAAAAGTTCCGGTGCGTACATCAATACCAAGCCTAATACATTTGATGTGTTGGTTGTAGATGAAGCTCATCGTTTGAATGATAAATCGGGGTTGTATGGTAATCTTGGAGAAAATCAGGTGAAGGAGATAATAAAGGCATCGATGACTTCTGTATTTTTTGTAGATGAGGATCAGCGTGTGACATTGAAAGACATCGGGAGCAAGGAAGAAATTCAGAAATGGGCAGAACGATCGGGAGCTGAAATTGAGGAGTTGAAACTGGAATCACAGTTTCGATGTAATGGTTCGGATGGATATTTATCCTGGCTTGATCACACACTGCAAATTCGACGAACTGCAAACCCTACTCTGGAAGGTATAAATTATGATTTTAAAATATTTTCAGACCCCAATTCTCTGCGAAAGGAAATAGAAAAGAAAAACAAGCCCGGAAACAAAGCCCGAATGGTGGCAGGTTATTGCTGGGAATGGAAGAGCAAAAAAAATTCAAAATTGAAAGATGTAATCATTCCGGAATTCAATTTTGAAATGACCTGGAACCTGACAAAGGATGGTAGTTTGTGGATTATGAGTCCGGATTCTGTGAATGAAATTGGTTGTATCCACACCTGCCAGGGACTGGAACTTGATTATATCGGTGTGATTGTAGGACCAGATCTTTTGGTTCGCAAGGGTGAAATAAAAGTTGATCCCGGCAAGAGAGCCAAATCCGATGCTTCCATCAAAGGATACAAACGATTGATAGACAATGACCCTGTAAATGCAAAGAAACTATTAAAAGGAATAATCCTTAATACCTATCGTACCCTTATGACAAGAGGCATGAAAGGTTGTTATGTTTATTTTTGTGATAAGGAAGCAGAAGAGTTTTTCAGGGAAAATTTGGCTATAACACATGTCGGTTGAATCTTTGTTCAAGCGACTTGTTTGGTGGAAAGTTTGAAATCAATTTGGATATATGTTGACACGTTGAGTGATTAAAGGTGGATTTAAATCACACAGTTGAAGGGAAATTATAGCTGATTAAATTTCTTTAGGAAAGTTGAACAAGAATCAATTCTTTCAATCCTAAATAATAGCACGGATTCGCATCTGTGAAATCACATAAATCACCAAAATCACTGTTCAGACAGTTTAATGGCACAGGAACTTGGAGATCTTTAGAAGAGGTAGCAGCCTTCGCAACAGTTTGATATTAGCTGGTGTTATATTTTGCGCCTTGGCGGGAAAAATAAAAACCTCATCATACCCGTCCCCGAGTATCATCCTACCACCTATTCAATTCGTTTCGTTTT
>DBIH01000070.1 GCA_002296885.1 Flavobacterium sp. UBA807
CCGTTACCAATACCTTTATCCGTAATTTTTTCTCCCAACCACATTGCAAAAATAGTTCCTGTTGTAAGGATTAGAACAGATGAGAATAAGAAAGCGAATGAATCAAATCCTAAAAGGAATGCACTACTTGGCAAAGTTCTGTAAAGGTTATAGATATAACCAGGACCCTGAACCAAAGTAATTGCTATGGTTAACCATCTTGTAATCTGATTTAATTTCTTTCTACCGCTCTCTCCGTCTTTTTGCAATTTTTGCAGGTAAGGAATAGCAATACCCATTAACTGAACAACAATTGAAGCAGAAATGTAAGGCATGATACCCAGTGCAAATACTGAAGCTTTAGAAAATGCACCACCGGTAAACATGTCAAGGATAGATCCAAGACCTTTATCTGTCTGACCTGCTAAACTGTGCAATTGTGTAGCATCAATACCTGGTAGCGTAACGTGCGCACCAAATCTGTAAACTAATAATAGACCTAGGGTTACCAAGATTCTATTCTTTAGTTCTTCTATTTTCCAAACATTACTTAATGATTCAAAAAATTTCTTCATTGTATAGCAATTATAGTGTTACAGCTTCTCCACCAGCAGCTTCAATAGCCGCTTTTGCAGTAGCCGTAAATTTGTGGGCTGTTACTTTTAATTTTGCTTTCAATTCACCTCTACCAAGGATTTTAACTACTTCATTTTTAGTAGCCAAACGGTTTTCAACAAATACTGTAAAATCTACAGTATCGGTAACGATTCCGTTATCTACCAGTAATTGAAGAGCGTCAAGATTTACTCCTTGATATTCTACTCGATTAACATTTTTGAAACCAAACTTAGGTACACGTCTTTGAAGTGGCATCTGACCTCCTTCAAAACCAATCTTTTTAGAATAACCAGAACGAGACTTAGCCCCTTTGTGACCTCTTGCAGAAGTACCACCTTTACCAGAACCTTCTCCTCTACCAACTCTTTTATTTTGATTGTGCGTTGAACCTTCAGCAGGTTGTAAGTTACTTAAATTCATAACTATGATTGTTATTTAACTTCCTCTACGGAAACTAAGTGTTTAACTTTATTTATCATTCCAAGGATTGCAGGGTTTGAATCATGCTCTACAACTTGGCCCATTTTACGAAGACCTAAAGCCTCTAATCCTCTTTTTTGTGTAAGCGGACAGTTGATTTTGCTTCTAACTTGTTTTACTCTTAATTTTGCCATGTTTTCCTTGAATTATCCTTTAAAAACTTTTTCTAAAGAAATACCTCTTTGTTTTGCAACAGTAGCAGCACTTCTCATTTGTAATAAAGCATCAAAAGTTGCTTTTACCACGTTGTGAGGGTTTGATGAACCTTGTGATTTTGACAATACATCATGGATACCAACTGACTCAAGTACAGCACGTACCGCACCACCGGCAATAACTCCCGTACCATGAGAAGCAGGCATCAAGAATACTGCAGCTCCACCAAATTTTCCTTTTTGTTCGTGAGGCACTGATTGTCCGCTCAAAGGAATTCTAACTAAGTTTTTCTTTGCATCTTCCACCGCTTTAGCGATTGCTTCAGAAACGTCTTTAGATTTTCCTAATCCGTGACCCACAACACCATTTTCATCACCTACAACAACAATGGCAGAAAAACCAAAAGCTCTTCCTCCTTTTGTTACTTTGGTAACACGATTTACACTTACCAAACGATCTTTTAATTCAAGACCACTAGGTTTTACTATTTCTACGTTTTTATATCCGTTATACATAATTTCTTAGAATTTTAATCCGGCTTCTCTTGCGCCTTCAGCTAATGATTTAATACGACCGTGATATAAATAACCTCCTCTATCGAAAGCTACTTCAGTAATTCCAGCCTTTAAAGCTTTCTCAGCAATTAGTTTTCCAACTGCAGCTGCTACTTCCATGCTTGTTCCTTTTGTATCTACTCCTTTATCTCTTGATGAAGCAGCCAATAAAGTAACTCCATTCACATCATCAATAAGTTGTGTATAGATTTCTTTATTACTTCTGAATACAGATAATCTTGGTCTTGCAGCAGTTCCGCTTACAATCTTTCTGATTCTGTATTGTATTCTTTGTCTTCTTTCAGATTTTGTTAATGACATAATGCTAATTTTTAAGCTGATTTACCTGCTTTTCTTCTTAATACCTCACCAACAAACTTAACTCCTTTACCTTTGTAAGGCTCTGGCTTACGGAAACCTCTGATTTTCGCAGAAATTAATCCTAAAAGTTGTTTATCATGTGACGTTAATTTCACAATCGGGTTTTTACCTTTTTCAGATATCGTTTCTAATTTAACTTCTGGAGCTAATTCTAAAACGATATTGTGAGAGAAACCTAAAGCTAAGTCTAATTTTTGACCTTGATTTGAAGCTCTGTAACCTACTCCAACCAATTCTAATTCTTTAGTGAATCCTTCAGAAACTCCAACCACCATATTGTTGATTAACGCTCTGTATAATCCGTGTTGAGCTCTTTGTTCTTTGCTATCAGAAGATCTTTCTACTAAAACCTGACCTTCTTCAACTTTTACCGACACATTAGAGAAATCTTGTGAAAGTTGACCTAATTTTCCTTTTACAGTAACTGTATTTTCGTTTACTTCAACAGTTACACCTGCAGGAATTGAAATTGGATTTTTACCTATTCTTGACATGTTTAACTGATTTTTAGTATACGTAACAAATTACTTCTCCACCAACATTCAATTGCTTAGCTTGTTTCCCGGTCATCAAACCTTTTGAAGTTGAAACAATAGCAATTCCTAAGCCGTTAAGGATTCTAGGTAATTTTGCAGCACCTGCGTACTTACGTAAACCTGGTTTACTAATTCTTTGGATATCTTTAATTACAGACTCTTTAGTATCTTTATCATACTTAAGAGCAATTTTGATAGTACCCTGTACGGTACTGTCATCAAACTTGTAACTTAAAATATACCCCTGATCGAATAAAATTTTTGTGATTTCTTTTTTAAGGTTAGAAGCTGGGATTTCAACCACTTTGTGGTTTGCCATCACTGCATTTCTAACTCTCGTAAGATAATCCGCAATAGGATCTGTATACATATTTATTAAATTGCGGCAACGGTTTTCAGAGGAACTATTCCGCTGAACCTGAAGCCATTAAACTCTAATTTAAAGCAGATAATTGCACGGTTCCCGGCAAAAATCCGGCAAATGTACAATTATCTGCTGAAATACCAACTATTACCAGCTGGCTTTTTTTACTCCCGGGATCAATCCTTGGTTTGCCATCTCACGGAAAGTAACACGTGAAATACCGAATTGACGCATATAACCTCTTGGTCTTCCAGTTAATTTACAACGATTGTGTAAACGAACTGGTGAAGCATTTTTAGGTAATTTTTGTAACCCTTCGTAATCTCCAGCTTCTAATAAAGCTTTTCTTTTCTCAGCGTACTTTGCTACCGTTTTAGCTCTTTTAACCTCACGGGCTTTCATTGATTCTTTAGCCATGTCTTTAATTCTTTTTAAAAGGTAAACCTAATTCTGCTAATAATGATTTTGCTTCTTTATCTGTGTTTGCAGAAGTTACGAATGTAATATCCAAACCTGAGATTTTGTTAACTTTGTCAATATCAATTTCAGGGAAAATGATTTGTTCAGTAACACCTAAGTTATAATTACCTCTTCCGTCAAAACCAGTAGCTTTGATACCATTAAAATCTCTAACACGTGGTAAAGATGATGTGATAAGTCTGTCTAAAAACTCATACATTTTCTCTCCTCTAAGAGTAACTTTAGCACCAATCGGCATACCTTTTCTCAATTTGAAAGACGCAACGTCTTTTTTAGAGATAGTAGCAACTGCTTTTTGACCAGTAACTTTTGTTAGTTCTTCAACTGCGTAATCTACCAATTTCTTGTCTGATACTGCAGCTCCAACCCCACGGCTCAAAACGATTTTTTCCAATTTAGGAACCTGCATTACGTTTTTGTAACCGAACTCTTCTTTAAGGGCAGCAATTACTCTGTCCTTATATTCTTGCTTAAGTCTTGGAATATATGCCATAACTATTATGCTTTAGCTTTTTTTGAATCTTTCTTTGCTCCGCCTTTAGCTTTATTATCAGCAGCACCACTAACCAATGAAAGGTTTGAGATGTGGATAGGAGCTTCTTTCTTAACGATTCCTCCTTGAGGGTTTTTAGCACTTGGTTTCGTATGTTTCGACACCATGTTCACACCTTCAACGATCGCTTTGTTTTTTTCTCTGTAAACACGTGTAATTTTACCTGTCAAACCTTTGTGGTCTCCAGCGATAACTTTTACCGTATCTCCTGATTTTACTTTTAGCTTTATCATCTTACTAATAATTAAAGCACCTCAGGTGCTAATGATACAATTTTCATGAATTGTTTTTCACGCAATTCTCTCGCTACCGGACCAAAAACACGAGTTCCTCTCATCTCGCCAGCTGCATTCAAAAGAACACATGCATTATCGTCGAAACGGATGTAAGAACCATCAGCTCTTCTCACTTCTTTTTTGGTACGTACAACAACTGCAGTCGATACAGCACCTTTTTTCACGTTTCCGTTTGGTGTTGCATCTTTAATTGAAACTACAATTTTATCTCCAACAGAGGCATAACGACGTTTCGTTCCTCCTAAAACACGGATAGTCAAAACTTCTTTTGCTCCTGTGTTATCTGCTACTTTTAATCTCGATTCCTGTTGTACCATAATTACTTAGCTCTTTCAATGATTTCAACTAATCTCCAACATTTAGTTTTTGATAAAGGTCTTGTTTCCATAATCTTTACCGTATCACCAATGTTACAGTCATTTGTTTCGTCGTGTGCATGAAACTTTTTAGTTTTCAATACGAACTTACCATATAATGGGTGTTTTACTCTGGTTACCTGTGCAACAACAATAGACTTGTCCATTTTGTTAGATGTAACTACACCAATTCTTTCTTTTCTTAAATTTCTTTTTTCCATCTTTTGCCAGTGTACAATTATTGTAACTCTCTTTTAGTTAGCTCAGTTGCAACTCTTGCAACTGCTCTTCTAGCACTTCTGATTTGAAGTGGATTTGCAATAGGAGAAATAGCGTGTGCATTTCTTAAATCTGAATACGCTTTTCTTAATTGACTAAGTTTTTCTTGTAACTCAGCTACAGATAGTTTTGTAATTTCTGCTTGTTTCATAATTTCTTAAATATATTATGCTTCGAAATCTCTAGCAACGACAAACTTAGTTTTTACAGGAAGTTTTTGAGCAGCAAGACGTAATGCCTCTTTTGCAACAGCTAGTGGAACCCCACCAACTTCAAACATGATTTTTCCTGGTTTTACAACAGCAGCCCAATATTCGACTGCTCCTTTTCCTTTACCCATACGTACTTCAAGAGGCTTTTTAGTGATTGGTTTGTCTGGGAAGACATTAATCCATAATTGTCCCTCTCTTTTCATATAACGGGTTGCAGCGATACGTGCAGCTTCGATTTGACGAGAAGTTAAAAACATTCCTGTTTCGTGTACAGATTTAATCCCGAACATTCCACTTGAAAGGATGTGTCCTCTTTGAGAGTTACCTTTCATTCTACCTTTTTGTACCTTACGGTATTTTGTTCTTTTAGGCTGTAACATTTTTCTTTACTTTAAAAATTTTACTTTCTTTTACGGTCTCCCGCTGGTTTTCTGTCCTTGTTGAAAGGCTTTCTTTCACCTCTTGGAGAATCTCCTTTTCCACCACCGGTACCAGCTTGTTTTTTGTCCATGCCTACAAGTGGAGAAAGGTCTCTTTTTCCATAAACTTCACCTTTCATGATCCATACTTTGATACCCATTCTACCGTAAGTAGTGTGAGCTTCAGCCAAAGCATAGTCAATATCGGCTCTGAAAGTTGATAGAGGAATCCTTCCTTCTTTGAACTGCTCAGAACGTGCCATCTCAGCTCCGTTCAAACGACCGGAAATTAATACTTTAATACCCTCAGCATTCATACGCATTGCAGCCGCAATTGCCATTTTGATAGCTCTTCTGTAAGAAATTCTGCTTTCAATCTGACGCGCGATAGAAGTACCTACCAGGTAAGCATCTAATTCAGGTCTTTTGATTTCAAAGATGTTGATTTGAACCTCTTTGTCAGTAACTTTCTTAAGTTCTTCTTTTAACTTGTCTACCTCTTGACCGCCTTTTCCGATAATGATACCAGGTCTTGCAGTAGTGATAGTAACGGTTACAAGTTTCAAAGTTCTCTCGATGATTACTTTTGATACACTAGCTTTTGATAAACGAGCATGGATGTACTTTCTGATTTTGTAATCTTCAGCGATTTTGTCACCGTAATCATTTCCACCATACCAGTTTGAATCCCATCCTCTGATGATACCAAGGCGATTTCCAATTGGATTTGTCTTTTGTCCCATACTGTTTATTAATTACTTTGTGTGTTATCTAATTGTCCTAAAACGATTGTAACGTGGTTAGAACGTTTTCTAATTCTGTGTGCTCTTCCTTGTGGAGCCGGACGAAGTCTTTTCAACATCATTCCGCCGTCTACACGGATTTCTTTAACAAATAAGCCTGCTTCAGCTACATTACCTTCTGCATTTTTCTGCTCCCAGTTGTTGATTGCAGATAACAAAAGTTTCTCTAACTTTCTTGAAGCTTCTTTAGTGCTGAATCTTAAAATATTCAACGCTCTCTCAACCTTCTGACCTCTTACCAAGTCCGCTACTAAGCGCATTTTTCTAGGTGAAGTAGGGCAGTTATTCAATTTCGCGAAAGCAATAGACTTATTAGCCTCTTTTCTCGCATCAGCTGTTTCTCTTTTACGAACTCCCATTTCTTCTTATTTTTTACCTTTATTTTTAGCTCCAGCGTGACCTCTAAAAGATCTTGTTGGTGAAAACTCTCCTAATTTGTGTCCTACCATGTTCTCAGTTACATAAACCGGAACGAATTGGCGACCATTGTGAACTGCGATAGTTTGTCCAACGAAATCTGGTGTAATCATAGAAGCTCTAGACCAAGTCTTAACAACTCCTTTATTTCCGCCAGCGATATTCTCCTGAACTTTTTTATCTAATTTAAAGTGAACAAATGGTCCTTTTTTTAATGAACGTGCCATGTCTATCTAATTATTTCTTTCTGCGTTCTACAATATACTTATTGCTCGGATTAGCCAAAGCACGTGTTCTGTAACCTTTAGCCGGAAGACCTTTTCTTGAACGTGGGTGA
>DBIH01000096.1 GCA_002296885.1 Flavobacterium sp. UBA807
CCGGTAGCAATATCAAGAACGGTTTCCGGATTTTTTTCAGAAACCAATGCAACGACTTTCCTTCTCCATTTCACATCAATGCCAAGCGAAATGACTCTGTTGAGGCCATCATAGCTTCCCGAAATATTATCAAACATTTGGGTTACCTGTTCTTTTTTGCCAAGCGATGAATCTTTGTATGGAGTAATTGTCTTTGACATTCCTAATTTTTTGGCAAATATAAGATTAAGTTTCAAAGTTGCAGAGTAGCAAAGTTTCAAAGTTTTTTCTTTTTTCTTGTTTGATTACTTAAGTTAATAAATTTGCTACTTTCTTAAATAAGTTTCAAAAGTAAAGTCAAACAAATGCTTTTCGTTTTTTGGATGGAATTCTGAGGAAACTAATTCCCATTTTGCTACATGAATTTCAGGGAAAAAAGTATCGGCTTCAAAAGTGTGATGGACTTTAGTGATGTCCAGTTTATCTGCCATTTCAATAGACTGCTTGTAGATTTCGCCACCACCAATTATGAAAACTTCTTCATCTTCTGGGCAAACCGCAATTGCTTTTGGCAACGAATCGACAACTATGCAATTTTCGGGAGCATAATCTTTTTGACGGGTAATAATTACATGAGTTCTGTTAGGTAAAGGCTTTGGGAAACTTTCGAAAGTTTTTCTTCCCATTATAATGTAATGACCGGTAGTTACGTTTTTGAATCTTTTAAAATCATCGGGCAAATGCCAAAGCAATTGATTGTTTTTGCCAAGTGCATTATTTTCGGCAACAGCAGCAATAAGTGTAATCATTCGGCAGTCGATTTTGAATTCTCCAAATCGTTTTTCAGTTTTTCAATTTTTTTGGATTGCCTTAGCATCAGTTTATCAATTTGTTCCCGTTCCCAATTTTTATTCATGAAGTTGTTAATCACAAAAACATTGATAACATGAAGGATAAAAAGGAAAACCCAAACGGCAATTGCCCAAGTCCACCAAGTTTTTTCAGGATAAAAGCCAAGCCATTTATTAGCAATAATTAAAAAAACACTGCCAAGGCAAAGCAATACAAAATGATAAAACAAGCCTTTTTTCTGCTTGATTCTATCACGGGCATATTCATATAATTCGTGTTGTTCTGCATCCATAAGACGAAATTTGTGCTTTAAAGGTAAAATTTATTTTTAAAATGGCGAAATGTCATTTTAAGATATCGCCGTTCGAAAACGATTTCTTATTTACAGATGCAAAATTAATAGCTCGATTAATTATATATCTTCTTTTAAATTGGCTTGGTTTTTAACAAATTCCTAAAAATGATTTAGCGTGTAAAACGTATAAAAAAATGCTTTTACTTTGTCTCAGTAATCTATAAATGAATTAGTTATGGCTATCAAGAAACAAGTTATAAAAACAAAACCGGTTGTTAAAGTTACATTTTCAATCGAGGCAAAAGAAGCAAATTCAGCTTCAGTAGTGGGTGATTTCAACAACTGGAATCCTGCAGAAGGAGAATTATCAAAATTAAAAACAGGAACTTTCAAAGCTACTTTTGATTTACCAAAAGACAATTCTTTTGAGTTCAAATATTTAGTTGATGGTATTTATGTAAATGACCCGGAAGCTGACAGTTATGCTTACAATGAATTTGCTGGCGCAGAAAACAGTGTGTTAGCACTATAAGTTTTAGTTTTGGTTAGGAAAAAATCCCTCTCAGTTTTGAGAGGGATTTTTTTATTCTGGTGCTTGAATGACTATTGGTATTGTAAATGAATACCGGGCTTTGATGCCTCTGTAAGTCCCACTTTCCCATTCGGGATAGCTTGATATGAGTCGAATCGCTTCTTGATCTATATAAGGATCAATACTCCTAATGACTTTAAATCTTGACGCTTTACCGTCTTTTTCTATACAAAACGATAGCAAAAGTTTACCGGACTTACCTTCAGTTTGTTTGTTAAAATTGAATTTGTTCCCAATGTATTTATAGAAATGTTCAAGCCCTTTTCTAGGTTTTGGCTTCGTAAAGGTCTTTTCATAATGATACTCAACATTTAAGGAATCAGTACTAATTCCGGAAATTAAAACACCCTCTTTATAATTTTCTGTAAAGCGAATTTTCCTTTTTTTGTTCTCGCCTTTCCATTCTCCGGTTTTTAGCCCATTGCTTACTTTTCCTGTCGAAAAAAAATCATCTTCAGATTCTTCATAATCACCATTCCCATCAATAACCTTTTGTTGTCCGTCCTTATCCCAATATTGATTTAATAATAAAATAGAGGGTTCCGACTTATCGCTGGCAAGAATATATTCTCCAATAGATTTTTTATTTCCGTTTTCATACCACTCAAACTCTTTATCAATCAACTGGTTTTCTTTGTAGTTTGCAATTTTTTTCCTTTTCCCATTCTTATAGAAAAACACGAATGAGCCTTCTTTAATTATTCCGTCAACAGATGAAGTATGACCTCTCATTTGTAAAGTATCATTTTCATAGTAATCTAAAACCTCGTGTAAAGGCTGGTTGGCGTAATAGTCTTTTACAATTCTGTAGTATTTGTAATTTTCTTCACTAGTTTCATTCCATAATGAATCCAAATAAAACAGTCTGCTAACAGGTTGTTGGGCTGACAGTAAATTAGAACATAGGATAAAAAAAGTAAAATAAATTTTGCTTTCATAGATTATACAGCCACAACTCCTTTTATATGTGGGTGCGGATCGTAATCAACCAAAGTAAAATCCTCAAAAGTAAAGTCGAAAATGTTTTTCACATTTGGATTCAGAATCATTTTTGGCAATGGTTTTGGTTCGCGAGATAATTGCAGTTCCAACTGTTCCATATGATTGTTGTAGATGTGCGCGTCACCAAAAGTGTGAATGAATTCACCAACCTGCAAATCGCAAACCTGGGCAATCATCATGGTGAACAAAGCATAAGAAGCAATGTTAAAAGGAACACCAAGAAAAATATCGGCACTTCTTTGATAAAGTTGACAAGACAGTTTCCCGTCGGCAACATAAAATTGAAAGAATGCATGGCAAGGCGGTAAGGCGGCTTTTCCATTGGCAACATTTTCAGCAAATGATTTTGAAGTATCCGGCAGCACTGAAGGATTCCATGCAGAAACCAGCATTCTTCGACTGTTTGGATTTTTCTTTAAAGTATCAATCAATTCGGTAATCTGATCGATTTCCTCGCTGTTCCAATTGCGCCACTGATGTCCGTAAACCGGACCCAAATCACCATTTTCATC
>DBIH01000133.1 GCA_002296885.1 Flavobacterium sp. UBA807
AGCTTACTATCGGGTTTGCTTTCTCCTGTTAAAGCCGCTGTGTTAAAGGTTGCGTTGTCTGAAAGTAATTTTCCGTCTAACGCTAACTTTTCTCCAGGTTTTAATTGGATGATTTCGCCAATGGTAATTTCAGAGGCTTTTTTGGTTGTTGCAATTTCATCTTTTAAAACTGTAGCTTCATCAGGTCTTTGGTCTAACAATAACTTGATATTAGATTTTGCTCTCTGAACCGCCAAAGTTTGAAATATTTCTCCAATTGCATAAAACAGCATCACAGCAACTCCTTCTGGAAACTGTTCAATTGAAAATGCCCCAATTGTTGCAATACACATTAATAGAAATTCTGAAAATATTTCTCCTTTGCGAATACTTTCAAATGCTTCTTTCAGTACTGGAAAACCAACAGGAATATATGCAACAATGTACCAACCAATTCGCACCCAACCCGAAAACCAAGTTTGAGGAAAATAGTTATCAAAACCTATTGCAATAAATAACAAAGCAAAACTTATAAGTGCAGGTGTAAACATTTGTAATGTGGTTTGGTTTCCAATCGAATGTTCGTGGTCGTGTCCATCATCATCTGTATGGTTATGCTCCTTGTGAGTTGTACAACAACCGCTATCCTTATCCGTTTTAAGATTTATTTTTTCTTCGAGTGTGCAACAAAGCTGTTTGCCGTTTGCATCATATTTATGCTTGTGTTCCATTATTTATATTTTTTTGAAGCCACAAAACTGAAAATTTTGTGTTGTATCAAATGGAGTTGTGTGATTTTCTGTAAAACATCTTACGGCTTGAAAACTTTGGTTAAAGGTTTGTTTCATTGTGCTTTCAGAATATTGTTTTATTTCTAATCCGCTACATTTTAGAGGTCCGTTTTCTGAAAACGTTCCTAATAGAAAATTTCCATTTTGGTTGATAGCATTTCCAATAATAGCAACATATTTATTAATACTACCCTCATCAGTCAAGAAATGAAAAACGGCTCTATCGTGCCAAAAATCAAAAGTTACATTAGGCTTAAATTCCGTAATATCAGAAACTATCCAATGTACTTTATCCGCTTTATCGCCTAAACGTTTTTTTGCTCTTTCCAATGCAAATTCTGAAATGTCCAAAACCCAAATGTTTTGATACCCTTTTTCTAACAATGCATCAACCAAATTACTATCACCACCACCAATATCAATAATATTGGCGGTTTTAGATAAGTTTAGACTTTCTAAATAATCCATTACAGTTTTAGGATAATCTTGTGTCCAACTAACTTCGTTGGGTTGTTTTGTAGCAAAAACATTTTCCCAATGTGCTTTTTTATTTTCCATAATTGTAGCAATTATTTAATTATTATTCTTCTCCGCTTCCTTTTGTTAATTCTGACAATAAATAATAAGCTCCTTTGATTACCACTTTAGCATCGGGTGCTACTTTGTCTATTGCTTTTACTTCGGTATATCCCATATCAGTTGCTCCTGTACTTATTTTTATTTGCTGAAATGTATTCTTTGCTGTTTCAATGAATATAAAATGGTCTTCTCCATTATTCACAATAGCTTCAGTCGGTAATGCAACGGCATTAGCATTGTTGATTTTTACTCTAGCCTCTACATACATACCCGGTAAAACGGTTTCTGTAATCTCGTTTATTTTGGCGTGAACTATTACCGCTTGTTCGTTAGGTTCAAACGCTTTATTGATAGCATAAATAGTAGCAGGATGCGTGTGTGCAATATCATTGGCATCGCTGAATGTTATTTGCTGTCCAATCTTTATTTTGTGAATGTCTTTTTCAAAAACTTTCAAATCTAAATGTAAAAAACGATTATCAATGATTTCAAAAAGTAAGGCGTTAGGCTCGGCATATTTTCCCATACTCAAATTGATGTGTTGAATGTAACCACTTATCGGAGCAGTAATGGCTATGCTTGAAGCAATGTTTTTTGAAGAAAGATTAGTAACGTTGATACCCAATTGCATCAATTTAGATTTAAACGTTTCTCTTTTGGCTTGGGCAATCTGCAATTCACGTTGTGCCTGTTGATAGGTTTTACCTGCATTGATGTTATCATCCCTTAATTCCTTTTGGCGTTGGTATTCTTTTTCCAAATAAGAGAGATTGGCATTGTTCTCTAAATAATCCTGTTGCAATTGTAAAACTTCAGTATTTACAATAGTTGCTAATGTTTTCCCTGATTTAACAAATTCGCCCTCTTGAACGTAGATGTTTTTTACAATTCCGCCACTCAAAATACTCACTTGTGCTTGGTATTGTGGAGGCAAAGAAAGCTTACCATTTATTTTTAAGGAAGACGTTAGATTTTTGTTTTCAAAACTACCTAACTCTAATCCGATAGCCTTGATTTGGGCATCTGTAAAGTGAACAATGCTTTGGCTTTTCGATTCAGTTATACCTTCTTCTTTTTTAGCTTCTTCTGAACTGTTCTTGCACGAGCTAAAAGTAAGTATAGCAATAAGTGCGATGATTATATTGTGTTTCATTGTGATGAATTTTATTTGTTTATTAAATACTGAATATTGATAACCGTTTGATTGTAATTATTCAATACCGTTATATAATCTGTTTTTATTTTATTGGCATCTTTTAGGTTTTGAGCATACTCAATATAACCGATGTCGCCCGATTTGTATAATCTTTGTGCAGAAGTTATAATACTTTCTGCCATCGGCAAACCTTCTGCTTTGTAGTAATTAAGCTGTTCCAAATACTGTTTTTGCTGTTCAAATTGTTGCAAATAAATTGTTTCTAATTCCTGTTGGGATTTTTCCAATTCCTTTTTTGCAATTTGAGTTTCGATTTCTGCCGCTTGGCTTCGTGCCTTTATACCGTTTCTGAACAAAGGAATATTGATGCCAACACTTCCGTAATAGAATGGTTTTTCTTTGTCTAAACTTTGTCCGTTAAAGCCCAAATTAAAAGAGGGAATTGCTTTTGCTTTTTCTGCTTTCACGCTTAACTCTTTGGCAATAATTTGTTGTTGCAAATACTTTAAAATTGGATGGTCTTTCACTAATGTGCTATCGGTTAAACTGATTTCGGGCAAAGCTTCATACTTTGATGGTGCTGTATAATTTTCATTGCTTTTTGTCCATTTTTGAAGTTCAGCTAAATAATATACAACCTGTGTATTGGCTTGTGCTAATTGATTTTTCAATTCTTTGCGTTGTAATGAAGCACTGATTTTCTCCAATCTATTGCTTTCTCCAACTTGAAATTTTTTATCGGCATACTTTTCATAATCGGCAAAAACTTTATCGGTTTCAACCAGTAAATTGTATTGTTGCCAACTGTAAAGCCAATTGTAATAAGCATTTGAAACGTTTTTAATCAATTCGTTTTTGGTAACTTCTTCAAACGATTTGGCTACGGTTACATTTTGATTTAACAGTTTTCTATCTGCCTTATTAGTTATTCTGAAACCTTGCGCTACACCAACATTGTAATCAAAAAGCTTGCTGTTCATTTGCCCCAAATTACTATTGATATTAAAAGGATCTAAAACAGTAGCGGTTTTGATTAATGTTTGCTGTTGTTTGGTTTGCAAAGATGCCTGTTGAATAGCAGGGTAGTTTTTTATAGCTAACTGCAAA
>DBIH01000103.1 GCA_002296885.1 Flavobacterium sp. UBA807
CATGACATTCGTATCGAGGCCTCTTCAGGATTAACTCAGGAAGAAATCGAAAGAATGAAAAAAGATGCTGAAATGAATGCTGAAGCTGATAAACAAGCTAAAGAAAAAGCAGATAAATTAAATGAAGCCGACAGTATGATTTTCCAAACAGAAAGTCAGTTGAAAGAGTTTGGTGAAAAACTATCTGACGGAAACAAGCAGGCTATCGAAGGCGCTCTTGCAGAATTGAAAGTTGCTTACGAAACTAAGGATGTTGCAACTATTCAGCCAGCTTTAGATAAAATCAACGAAGCATGGAAAAATGCCTCTGAAGAAATGTACAAACAAGGCGAAGCCGGTCAGGCGCAGGAAGCGCAACCGCAAGCTGATAATTCGGGTGATAATACGCAAGATGTAGAATTCGAAGAAGTTAAATAAACCATTCGTTTCGTGATTATTTAAGGATATTAAATAAGGAGAAACCGTTCCGTTTGGAACGGTTTTTTTATTTAACATAAATAGAATAAATTATTTTGTACATTGGCATTCTATTTTTAAACCAATTATAATTTGCTATGAAAAAAATACTTCTGTTTATGTGCATCGGACTTTTAACGCTTAATGGTTATAGCCAAAAAAAGAAAGCTGCTGCCAAGAAAACAACAACAGCTTCTGCATTACCAAAACTTGACAATCTTACTGCTGAAATCAAGAATGGGAATTTTCAGGTTTCTATCAGTGAAAAAGGGAAATCAGGTGATGCTTTAATCGTAAAAGCTGTCGATGCTTCATTTAAACCAGCCGATTGTAAATTGAGTTCATTTATGGCTAATGGCGTTAAATTGTATTTACTTACATGGACAGAAATCAGCAACATTCAGTCAGGAGCTAAAACGGAAGATAAAACAACTGTTTACAATGTTATCTATGAGATTACGTCTAAAAAACAAGTGTATTCCAATTATCAACTGACCAATCATATTACCGAAAGAGTATCCCTTGGAGGTACAGCTGCATCAGAAACTCAGGAGCATATTAGACGTGAAGGATTTGAATTTGTCCTGAATCCGGATGGTTCGATAACCCAAAAGGGCAAAAACCAACAAACCACTTTTGTTTACGATAAAGACAAAATGGAGTTTAAAAAGAAATAATAAAAAATCCCGAGCAAATCGGGATTTTTATTTGTATTTGTTTTTGTGAAATAATCTTCCGAAAAAAGAACGGCGGTATGAAACTTTCATTCCTGAAAGACCTCCTAAAGTCATCGGATGCTGTTTTTTAACTGACTCATATTTTACGTAGTTAATTTCAATATTATTGTAGTTATGGTTGCCTACATAAAACTCATTCTCAACCATAGTATCTTCATCTGTATTCCGAAATGCAATTTGTGTCCCTAAACGTGTATAGATAGAAAAATTACCATTTTGGTCTGTTTCTCCAACTTTACGACCATTACTATAAATTCCTAAATTAGGCATAGGAGTTTTATTTTCATCATAAACAATTCCGGAAATAAGGATATTTTCTTCTTTTGCTGGAGTTGTGATAAACTTTCCTAAAGCTCTTCTGTCAGTTTGTTCTGTTGGAGTTTTTTCCTGAGCAGTAACTTCATTTAATCCAACCAAACTTATCAAAGCAGTTGTTGTAGCCAGCCAAAGTGAACTTTTTTCTTTTGGTTTTATCAAATCCCGATTGAGCTGCGTGTTTAAAAAGCGTCCGCAAAGATGATTGTCTTTCTCAAACGCATTGATGATTTCTCTGTCAGAAGCTGTGGTGAAATCAAAAACTTTCTTTTGACAGGAAGCACAAAACTTTCCTTTGTCAACAACTGTCATAGTCTCCCAGTTTTCGTGGCAGGGTATCGGAATTGAGATATTAATTTTGGTCATGATAGTAGTCTTTTTTTATTAAGAGCTCTTTTCAGCCCAAAAGGTTGGAAGGCATCAAAAAAATTATTCTGAAACTTTTATCTCAAATGTTTTGTCCCAACATTTACCGGTAACAAAAATGGTATTTGTTTTTTTGTTGTAAGCTATTCCGTTTAAAACGTCAGCTTTCGGATTCTTTATCTGCGCTTTCAGAGCTGTCAAATCCAATACGCCTTCAACAGCTCCTGTTTTAGGGTCGATAACGGCAATCGCATCTTTCTGCCAGATGTTACCATAGATTTTTCCGTTAATCCATTCGAGTTCGTTAACACTTTTTATTTTACTGTCATTCGTATATACATTGATAAAGTCAGTCATTTTCTGGGTTTCCGGATCCATCGTCCAGATTTTCTCCGTTCCGTCCGATTGGTAAATGTTTTTGCCGTCATTAGTCATTCCCCAGCCTTCAATCTTTTTGTCAAAATCAAATGTCTTAATCTTTTTTAATGTGTTAGCATCATAGACAAATCCGGTAAGATTTTGCCAGGTTAGTTGGTATATTTTACCATTGACAACCGTAATTCCTTCTCCGAAATATTTAGAGTCCAAATCAACTCTCTTATAAGTTTTTCCCGTTTTATAATCCGTTTTGGCAAAATAACCTTTATAGCCTTCGGGCGTTCCGGTGCTTTCCATCAACGTGTCACGGAAGAATTCAAAACCTTCTGTAAATGCATTGATGTCGTGAGGATAGGTATTGACAATGGTATATTTCAATAACTTCGGAACAATGCCAGAAGCAACTTCAACTCTTGTATTTGTTGAAACCGTATCACCTTCAAAATAAACCAGTGCTTTAATATTTTGATAACCTAATTTTTTGCCATTCAGATCCAAAGTGAATTTGCCATTTCCTTTAACCGATGAAACTCTTTTATCATTAACGAAATAAGCAATACTGTCTATGGTTTTGTTTTTAGAATTCAATAAAGTCAAATCTACTTTATCGGTTGCCTGATATATTGGTTTTAATGTACTGTCATCAAAGCTGAAATAACTTTCTTTTTCGTGTTGATTATCGCCACAACTAACAATATTTACAGCTAAAAAGCTAAAGCAGAACAAGGCTAATAAAATGGTAATTAAAGGTTTACGGAGTTTCATTTTTTGCAATTAATTTTTCTTGGACAAATATATTTATATTGGTCTTAATTTCTTGCAAAAAAATAAAAAGATTGTATCTTTGCACCGGCAAGTCCTACACGACCAGCTCCTGCAAAATCCTCCAGGATGGGAACATAGCAAAGGTATGTGGTTGTAGCGGTGCGATGTAGGTCGCTTGCCATTTTTTTATTCTGAACTTGATTCAGAATCTCTTCAAATTGTTTGAAATACTGTCCGAACTTTGTTTCGGATTTTTTATTTTTACCACTATGGTTTTATCATGGCAAATAGTACGATTTCAACTCAAGGAAACCTTTGCCATTGCTTATGGAAATTATACTTTTAGAGAAGCCTTAATTGTTACGCTTCAAAAGAACGGAAATAAAGGTTATGGGGAATGTACATCCATTGATTATTATCATATTAGTCTTTCCGATTTTGAGCAGATTTTATCCAAAATAAAATCTCAGATTGAAAGCCAAAACATCATTCATCCGACTGATTTTTATTCCTTTCTATTAAGATTGGATTTGCCAAGTTTTCTACGTTCTGCGCTTGATTGTGCTTACTGGGATTTGTTTGGGAAACTCGAAAAGAAAAATTTTCTTGAATTAAATAATATTGATTTTAAAAAACTTCCCGAATCCTCAATTACGATTAGTGTTGATTCGCTTGAAAACCAAATTAAGAAAATCGAAAAATCTGCATGGACAAAATTCAAAGTAAAATGCAATCATTTTGATGAAAAGGATATTGTCAGATTGTTGGAATTAGATAAGAATTTGGCACTGGATTCTAACGGTAGTTTTACAAAAGAAAACTGTATCTGGCTGGAAAATAAAGAAGCTGTTTCAAAGTTTTCCTATCTGGAGCAACCTATGAAACCAGGCGTGGAGCATTATGAAATCCTGCATGCTGATAAATTCGCTAACTGGATGGCTGATGAAGATTGCCAAGGTGCATCAGTTATAAAAGATTTGCAAAAGCATTACCAAAGCATCAACATCAAACTGGTTAAATGTGGTGGACTGACACCAGCTTTGGAAATGATCAGTGTTGCCAAAGAATTAAATTTCAAAATTATGCTCGGCTGTATGACGGAATCGTCGATTGGAATTTCGGCAGGAGCTGTTCTTGCGCCGTTTTGTGATTATGCCGATTTGGATGGAGCGAATCTAATCGCAAATGATATTGCCAAAGGAAGTGAAATTGTAAATGGTAAAATCCATTTGAGCGAAAGTGACGGATTAGGCATAAAATTGAGATAAAGATTTTATCTTTAACCACTGAAAAAATGAGAAAATAGAATATAGAAAATAGAAAATAGAACATAGAACATAGAAAGAGTCTTTTCTCTTTATTCTTTGTTCTTTAATCTTTTTTAAAATGAGCAAAGTTGTACTTATCACAGGTGGTTCATCGGGCATTGGAAAAGCCATCGGAGAATATTTATTCCACAAGGGCTATACAGTTTATGGAACAAGCCGCAATCCGGAGAAGATTGTTAACTCGGTTTTTCCTTTGATTGCTTTAGATGTCCGAAACAAAGAAAGCATTCAGAATGCAGTTCAAAAAATAATTGCTACTTCAAAAAGGATTGATGTGGTTATCAATAACGCAGGGGTAGGAATTACAGGTCCGATTGAAGAAACACCAACAGATGAAATGCGGAATAATTTTGAAACCAATTTCTTTGGTCCGATTGAAGTTATCAAAGCGGTTTTGCCACAAATGCGGGAGCAAAAATCGGGTTTGATTATTAACATAACTTCAATAGCTGGTTATATGGGTTTGCCTTACCGCGGAATCTATTCGGCTTCAAAAGGAGCACTCGAATTGGTTACAGAAGCCATTAGCATTGAAGTAAAACAATTTGGGATAAACATAGTCAATATTGCGCCGGGAGAGTTTGCCACAGACATCGCTTCACATCGTTATCATGCGCCAATATTGGAAGGATCGGTTTATAAAGAGCCTTATGAAAATACGCTTGGTATGATGAATTCGCACATGCACAGCGGTGATAATCCTGAGGATTTGGCGGCAGTGGTTTATCAGATTATTAATGATAAAAATCCGAAACTGCATTATAAAGTTGGTGCTTTCATGCAAAAATTCTCCATTGTGTTGAAGCGGATTTTGCCCGACAGGATTTACGAAAAGATGTTGATGAATCACTATAAATTGAAGTAAAAAGGGATTAGGCAGAAGGGATAAGTTTTTGTACTTTTGCACAGTTTTGCGTTAAGGATGGGAGCAAAGTGCCATGCACTGCGTACAGCCTGACCCGCCAAAGGCGGGGAACGCCCACTAATTTTAAACACAATTTTTTTAAATAAATTTTATGAAATTTTTTATTGACACTGCCAACTTAAAGGAAATCAGGGAAGCTCAGGAATTAGGTGTACTTGATGGTGTAACAACGAACCCTTCGTTGATGGCAAAAGAAGGAATTACCGGGAAAAACAACATCCTGAAACACTATGTTGACATTTGCAATATTGTAGATGGTGACGTAAGTGCCGAGGTTATTGCGGTTGATTATGACGGAATGATTAAGGAAGGTGAGGAGCTGGCTGATTTGCATCCGCAGATTGTGGTGAAATTGCCAATGACAAAAGAAGGTGTAAAAGCCTGCAAATATTTTTCGGATAAAGGAGTGAAAACCAACGTTACTTTGGTGTTTTCACCAGGGCAGGCGATTTTGGCTGCAAAAGCCGGAGCGACTTATGTTTCTCCGTTCCTGGGAAGATTGGATGATATTTCTACGGATGGTTTGGCTTTGATTCAGGAAATCCGTGAGATTTATGATAATTATGCTTTTGAAACCGAAATCTTGGCGGCTTCAATCCGTCACACAATGCACGTTGTAAACTGTGCAAAAATAGGTGCTGATGTAATGACAGGACCTTTGTCATCAATCACAGGATTATTGAAACATCCTTTGACAGATCTTGGTTTGGCGCAGTTCTTAGCGGATTATGCTAAGGGGAATAAATAAGTATCAGCTATTAGCAGTTAGCCTTTAGCGGTTTTTTCTTATAAAATAAAACTCCCGGTTCTTATTGAATCGGGAGTTTTTCAATTTAGTAAATTATTTGCGCTGACAGCTAAAGGCTAAAAGCTAATCGCTATTTCAGGTTTTCTTCAAACTTCGAATCAAAGATATTGGCAAAGGCATTTTTTATAAGACCTTTATCTCCAAGGATAATTGTTCGGTGAATTTTATTGATTGCCCATTTGTTTTTGATGTTTTCAAAATCGGAGCAACGTAGTTCAGTAACGCCTTCAAATTTATAGTTTTCAAGTGTTTTTATCCAGTCTTCATTGCTATCATTAATGTTGACACCAACGAAGTTGTATTTTGGATATTTTGCTTTTAAGGCAATTACTTTTTTATGAACGGCTTCTAAATGGGATTTTGCATTAACGGTCCAAAAGAAAAAAACGGTATTTGGTTTAGCAAAATTAGATGATGGAATTTCATTACCATTCATATCTATAAGACTAACTTCAGGTAAAGTATCAGAAACCTTGAGCATCTGTATTGCATTGCACAGAGCCGTTATTTCATTTGTTTTGCTTTTATCGGTTGAAATCTTTTTATAGGTTTCGAGAAACTTTTGATTGTTTGTCATATTCTGATCTTCGAGCAGATAGGTAAAAGCAATATTGTTCAGGATGTTATCTTTTACTTTGATATTTTTAATCAAGGTATCGGCAATCTTCATCTTGTTGATATTGGTTTTCAATGCTAAATCGGTTTCAGAAAAGTGGTTGTGATAATTTATCGTTCCCATGTTATTGAGCATATGTGATAAGTACATCACATAAGGTGCATAATTGGAGAGCGCAGCATTGTTAAAATCTATATTCTTGCGGTAATTATAATAATCAGCAGGCAGTTTTTCAATGACATCTTCTCCAGTCCTGATTTTATGTACTATAGGATATATTTCTTTTTTAGAGTAGTAGTTAAAATCTAAAGAAGCTTTGGCATAAATATCAAAATCATCGCTCCATTTTATTTCTGCTTTTCTTTTATTGTAGAATTTGGTTTCCTTGGCATAGGTTGAATCTATCAGTTTGGAGAAATCCTCAAAATTATCATCGAAATATTCGAACATTTTGTATTTATCCTTTTCATTTTTCAGATACATTTCCATCAGGAAATTGTTTTTTTCATAACCCCGGCCACAGAAGGAAAGCGATTCGTCAAAGTCTTTTGAATTGACACGAACCATAATGCTGTCATTTTTATCAAAATAAACATATTGATATTCCGGCTCGTGTTTAAAGCTATAAAGTCCGGGAGCAAGCGAATCAAACTGAATGAAAAAACGGTTGTTTTTATCAAGCTTCAGAGTGTCGATAACTTCATTGTCTTTGCAGAAAAGAACATAAGGATTGTTAGGATTAACCACTTCGCCACCAAAATAAGCAACATACTCGCAACCTTTAAATTCATTTTTACACGAACTAAAGAGAACAATCATCGGGATAAGAAAACCTAAAGCCTTTATGTTATTAAACTTGTGCATTAATTTGAGACCAGTAAACAAAATTAGTCTGATACTTTTAATTTTACTGTTAAGCTATCGTTAAAGTTAAATTGAGGTAAATATGCTGTTTTATCATTAATTACACAACATTTTTTTAATGAAATTAGCTTTATTTAAACTACTTTTGCACCAAAATTTATAAAAACGCAATTCATGTTAACTGTAAATAATTTATCAGTTCAGTTTGGTAAAAGAATCCTGTTTGACGAAGTAAACACAACCTTTACACAAGGCAATTGTTATGGGGTTATTGGTGCTAACGGTGCAGGGAAATCAACATTTTTAAAAATCCTGGCCGGAGATATTGAACCAACATCAGGAAGAGTTTTCCTTGAACCGGGAAAACGTATGTCAGTCTTGAACCAAAACCACAATATGTTTGATGAACATACAGTTTTAGAAACTGTAATGATGGGAAACAAGGTTCTGTTTGCCGTTAAGTCAGAGATGGATGCTTTATATGCTGATTATGATGATGCTAATGCGGATAGAATAGGTGAGTTGCAGGTGCAGTTTGAAGAAATGAATGGGTGGAATGCCGAGTCTGATGCTGCAGCAATGTTATCGAATTTGGGAATTGATGCAGACATGCATTATACGTTGATGGCAGACATGGAAGGAAAACTTAAAGTGCGTGTCCTTTTGGCTCAGGCACTTTTTGGGAATCCTGATGTATTGGTAATGGACGAGCCTACAAACGACCTGGATTTTGAAACGATTGCGTGGCTTGAAAACTTTCTTGCTAATTATGAAAACACCGTAATTGTTGTTTCTCACGACCGTCACTTTTTGGATGCTGTGTGTACTCATATTTCTGATATCGACTTTTCTAAAATAAATCATTACTCAGGGAATTATACTTTTTGGTATGAATCAAGCCAGTTAGCGGCGCGTCAAAAAGCACAACAAAATAAAAAGGCTGAGGAAAAGAAAGCCGAACTTGAAGAATTCATCCGTCGTTTTAGTGCGAACGTTGCTAAATCTAAACAGGCAACTTCACGTAAAAAAATGATCGACAAATTGAATCTTGAAGAGATAAAACCGTCAAGTCGTCGTTATCCGGCAATCATTTTTGATACCGAAAGAGAGGCAGGCGACCAAATTCTCCACGTTGAAAATCTTTCTGCCTCAATTGACGGCGAAGTATTGTTTAAAAATGTAGACCTAAATATGGCAAAAGGGGACAAGGTTGTAGTGTTTTCTAAAGACTCACGTGCTACAACAGCCTTCTACGAAATCCTTAACGGGAATATGAAAGCAGATACAGGGAGTTTCGACTGGGGAATTACAACTACGCAATCTTACTTGCCAAACGATAACAGCGAGTTTTTTACTGATGGAAGTCTGAACTTAGTTGATTGGTTACGTCAATGGGCGAAAACAGAAGAAGAGCGCGATGAGGTTTATGTTCGTGGTTTTCTTGGTAAGATGATTTTCTCAGGAGAAGAGGCATTAAAAAAATGTACGGTATTATCAGGAGGTGAAAAAGTGCGTTGTATGTTGTCCCGAATGATGATGATACGCGCCAATGTTCTTATGCTTGATGAACCAACAAATCACTTGGATTTGGAATCAATTACAGCATTCAACAATTCATTAAAAAACTTCAAAGGCTCGGTATTATTTACTACTCATGACCATGAGTTCGCACAAACGGTTGCTAATCGTGTGCTCGAAATTACTCCAAACGGAGTAATTGACCGCTACATGACATTTGATGAATATCTTGATGATGAAAAAATTCAGGAACAGAGAAAGAAAATGTATTCATAATAAAAACTCCCGCCAATAGCGGGAGTTTTTATTTCTTAACAATGAAAATCAAATGAGTATCAAAAACACCTTCTGATTTTTCATAGTTAATACGGAGCAGATGTAAAGTTTTGAAACCACATTCATCTAAAACTTTCTGAAGATAATCAGCCTGATGATAATACACAAACATTGTATGCTGACCATCGCTACTAGTTTGCAATTCCGATTTTTCATAATCGTTTTCAATCACACTGAAATACAAAATTCCGCCATCTTTTAAAAGAGCGTGACTGTTTTTTATGAGTTGAATGCTTTCTTCTTTAGATAAATAAGGCATGCAGAATCCACACATCACGGCATCAAATTTTTGATTGATCTCATTGATGTTTCTTGCATCCATAATCTTAAATTCTGCTGAGGGATTATTTTTCTCAGCAAGATCAATCATACTTGGTGCAACATCTGTTGCCAGAATTTTATAGTTCTGATGTTTGCCCAATAAGTATTTGGTAATATTCCCAGGGCCGCAGCCAATCTCAAAAATGGAAGCATTTTCATTTGCAACGGCTTGGCAAAACAAATCATAAGAATCATCATAAATATCCATTTCCATGAATTTATCCTGATACTTTTGTGCCAGTTTATCCCAGGTTTGTATGGTTGTTTGGTTGCGGTTCATAAGCTAAATACATTTCCGGCTAATTTATAAAATTCTGTCGCGAGTTGATACACTCAATAAAAAAGACTATTTTTACAACCCAAACAGCACTATCATGAGTCAGAAAGTATTGCTTACTTCCAAAGAAGTCAATATCATACTCCACCGTTTGGCTTGTCAGTTAATCGAAAATCACCTCGATTTTTCCAATTCCGTTCTCATCGGAATTCAACCACGTGGTGTTTTATTGGCGCAACGCTTAAAGACCATTTTAGAAAACGATTATAATATCAAAAACATACCATTAGGCTTTCTTGACATTACTTTCTTCCGTGATGATTTCCGTCGAGGCGAAAAGCAATTAGAAGCCAACAAAACACAAATAGATTTCCTTGTGGAAGACAAAAGAGTTGTATTCATTGATGATGTTCTTTTTACAGGAAGAAGCATTCGCGCTGCCCTAACCGCAATACAATCTTTTGGAAGACCGTCAGAGATTGAACTTCTGGTCTTAATTGACAGAAGGTTTAGCCGTCACCTGCCCATTCAACCCGATTACCGCGGCCGACAGGTGGATGCCATCAATGATGAAAACGTAAAAGTCTGCTGGAAAGAAAAAGACGGAAAAGATGCAGTATATTTGATTTAACCCTTCGACTGTGCTCAGGGTGACAAAAAAGAAATGGATTTAAACACAACTATAAAATGTCCGAACTATCAGTTAATCATTTATTAGGAATAAAATATCTGAACAAAAAGGATATTGATTTGATTTTTGAAACTGCTGAGCATTTCAAGGAAGTCATCAATCGTCCAATCAAAAAAGTGCCATCACTGCGCGACATTACCATAGCCAACATTTTCTTTGAAAACAGTACCCGAACTAAATTATCTTTCGAATTAGCTGAAAAACGTCTTTCCGCAGATGTCATCAGTTTTTCAACCGCACAATCTTCTGTTAAAAAAGGAGAAACACTCATAGATACCGTCAACAACATCCTATCTATGAAAGTAGATATGGTTGTTATGCGTCATGCCAATCCAGGAGCAGCCTATTTCTTATCGCAAAACGTAAAAGCAAGTATCATAAACGCAGGAGACGGGGCACATGAGCACCCAACACAGGCACTATTAGATAGTTTTTCAATAAAAGAGAAACTTGGAAGAGTGGGAGGTAAGAAGGTTGTAATTGTTGGAGATATTCTTCATTCACGTGTTGCATTATCAAACATTTACGCTCTCAAGATGCAGGGCGCTGAAGTAAAAGTCTGCGGACCAAAAACGCTAATTCCTAAATACATAGAAAGCCTTGGCGTAACTGTTGAACCAAATCTGCGAAAAGCCTTAGAATGGTGCGATGTAGCTAATATGCTCCGTGTGCAGAACGAACGAATGGACGTAAATTATTTCCCGTCAACAAGAGAATATGCACAACAATACGGAGTAGATAAAGCATTGTTAGATTCACTGGACAAGGAAATCGTAATCATGCATCCCGGTCCAATCAATCGAGGTGTTGAAATTACTTCTGATGTCGCCGATTCAAAGCAATCGATTATCTTAGATCAGGTAGAAAATGGTGTTGCCATAAGAATGGCGGTCATTTACCTTTTGGCATCAAAAATTCAGCATTAAAAAACCCCAATTCAATCGGGGTTTTATTTTATTCTGATTTTATACTTCTAAGTTGTTTTAGCTTTTCTTTCCAGGTAGCTAATTCTTCTTTTTGTTTTTCAATGTTAGACATCACTTCTTTCACCATCGGATTATCTGCCTTTGCATTGGCGAAGAACTGAATGTTGTTCTCCAATTGGAAAAGATTACTTTGTACTTCCTCAATCTTACGCATGATGAATACTTTCTCGTTGTCCAATTTTCTGGTATTTTCTGCGCCCGAAAGATTTTCAAGTCGGTTAGCATAACGTGCCATCTCATTATCTTTCTTGCTGGCACTCAGTTTTTCAAATAAAGCATCGAGTATTTTATTGAATTTACCTTCAATATGTCTTCGCGCAAAAGGAACTTTACCAAAACTTTTCCAGGTTTCGATGTGCGCTTTAATAGCATCCAAATCGGCTTTATGCTCTCCAATGAGTTCAAAAGATTTGATGGTTTCCAGGTACGCTTTTTTCTTTTCAAAAGCTTCAAGCTCTTCAGCATTGGCTTCGTTTTTCTGCTCTTTAAGTTTTTCAAAATACTCATTGCATGCTGCTCTGAATTCAGTCCAAAGTTTATCAGAGAATTTTCTTGGTA
>DBIH01000027.1 GCA_002296885.1 Flavobacterium sp. UBA807
CAATATCGGGAGATGCTACTGCTACTGTAGTACCACCCTCAAAACAACCTGATGAAGCGGCCGTATTCAAATGTAAATCCATACTTCCTGACGTGGTAGAAATAAACGGAGGAATTTCTGAAAACGAATTGGTTTCCCTTGTTGATACGAATGTTTTAAAGGCATTCATATCGGTACAGTTTGCAGGAAAAACATTGGTTGGGCTAAGGCTGGTATTTTGACCTTCAACAAAAATGACTCCATTAGTTACAGACGGAGCATATAAACAGTTATTGTTTGATGTAGCAGCGTAATTTGCAGAAACAGTTCCGTTTGTTCCTGTAGCAACTCTCATGATGGCAGCAGAATAGCCTACTCCTTTTGGGGTAGAATTATTTACCAATATATTATTCCTCAAATCCAAAGTACCAGTGCCTGAAAAACTAAACGCTGCCGAACTAAAATCAGTTCCGCTTGATGTAGCATTTAAATAAACAGTATTGTTATACACATTATTGTTGGTAGCGGTACTCATATGAATACCTCTTAAAACACAACTGGTATTATTGGTAACACTTGGCATTTTTAAATCGCCTACCATATTATTGTACAAATTGCAGGTGGCTCCAAAGCCAGCATAGATGCCATAGACAATACTTGTAGTTGCAGTACCCGAACTTATATTATATACTTTATTGTTATAAATATTTGAGGTTGCGCTAACATTAGGATTTATATATAAACCATAATGACTATAAATACTACCTGATGCCGAACTGGTCATACCATCAATTGTATTGCCATAAACATTGTGCGGTCCTGAACCACCATTGGTCCAAATCCCAAAATTTGTACCCAATGAGGTTATGTTTTTTATGCTGTTATTGTAAATTGTAACACTGTTGGATAGAGAAGTGTAAATAGCTGTAACCCCATTTGAAGGATTTGCCGGATTTAAAGTCAAATTGTCAATGGTATTGGAATTGATATTCACAACTTGGCTCGCAGCTGTATCTGAATGTACAAATCGAATCCAGGAGAGTGAACTGCATACACTATTCGAAATATTTTTAAAAGTGTTCCCGCTTATTGTTGTAGAACCTGTTGGTGTACCAGTATTATAATAGCCATTCAGAGAGCCTATTCCGGCCAAACTTATATCTTGAAAAACATTATTGGTAAAACTTAAAGTACTTGTAGGAGAATTGATATTATAATATCCGTAAAATGAACCGGAACCGGAGTTTGAAATGTTTTTAAAGGTATTACCGCTTATAGAAACTGCACCGGTTGAAGTTCCTGAAATGTATCCATAAACACTACTTGTACCTCCAGCAGTTAATCCGTCCATCGTATTATTGGTTACAGAACAGGTTCCGGTAAAATTTCCATTAATATCAAAAGCAACAATATCACCGCCACCGCTATTCTGGAAACTGTTGGTGTTGATTGTATTTCCTGAGACCGTAATTGAAGTTGGTATTATGTTAGTAATTTTTACAAAAGCACTTCGGGTTCCTGCTGTTGAAGCAAGAGTGGAACCTTTAATGGTGTTATTTGATATAGTATTGTTGTTTACGGTAATAATGCCCATTGCCCCTGTAGACCATATTCCACCAAATCCTCCCTGAAAGGTTGTACTGGTTGTTGTCGAGTTTTGAATGATATTGTTATTTATGTTTAATGTATGGTTAGCCCCACCCATATCATTTAAAATCCCAACTATATTGTAAGAAGTAGTATTTGAGGAACAGGAAACCTGTATCGTATTATATGAAATCGTTGAAGTATGAGTTGTTGCCGGTGAAGAAGTGCTTCTTAAATAGATACCATAAGTATTAACGGGAGTTGTATTTCCGGTAATGCTATTGTATGAAATGTTTGCACCTGTACAGGCACTTAGCATTATGCCATAAGTTGAAGTTCCGGGTAATCCAAGATAACCTGAGGAAACGGTCGTGTTACCCTGATCTGTAATTATATTTCCGGTTGCTGCAGACGCTCCACCAACATCTATTCCGGTGTTTTCAAACCCATTTGTACCGATTATCGCAATTCCAATATTTGTATTGCTTATCGTATTTGTATAAAACTTATTGTTCGAATTACACCCGGCTACGTTTGTTATTGTTGCCGAAGTTGTACCGTTGCTACTCGTATGCTGAGTATTTGAATAGATACCAAAAGTATTTGTATTAGTCTTATTTAAAGTTATGGTACAATTTTTTATAGTGTTGTTTTGCGCGCCATTTGCTGTAGCGGCAGTACCAGAATAAAATAAGCCAACCCCAAATTCAGTCATTGCTGTGGTTACAGTATTTGCCGGATTTTCTATCATCGTAAATCCGTCAAATGTGATGTAATCTCCCCCGACAATCTTAAATACTGCATCCATAATAGAACTGGCAGTATGAGCCGCAGAAGCAGTAACTGTAGGGTTGGTTCCGGTGCTAAACTTCTTGAATGTTATTGTATTCGTAGCCGTTCCGGTAGCAAGATTACCCGCTGCTCCCGAGCCAAGAAGAGAAAATCCACCCGAAGGAGCTGTTTCGGTATAACCAGCTAAAACATTGAACGTAGTAGCTGCATTTACGCCATTATTGTTTAATGCTGTTACAGCACTTGCTATTGTTGGAAAACAAGCAGAAGGAATATAATAAGTTCCACCTAAGGGTCCTGTAGTTATATTGGCATAGGAAACATTAATCGCAGTTGGTGCTGCTGGTGTTTGTCCGACACGGGCTAAAGTATACGAAGTGTCCATGGCCGGGCTAAAACTTAAACCATCATTTATCAAACTTACCTGTACTGTTTTGGCAGTAGAAACACATGACGCAAACTTGCTTAAAACCACATAAACTCTCAAACCGCCGGCAGGAATGGGTATGTTTAAAGCATCGTGTCCGTAAAGATTATTATTAGTCGGATTACCATTATAATCACCATAAATGGTAGCATTGCTTTCGGTTCCATCAAAAGTTTCTGAACCAGTGGCAGGTTCATAATAGAGTTTAAAACCATCGTTAGCAATCTCAGTATTTTCAGCTAATGTACCTGTATTTTGGATCCAGAAGCGTTGTAATACTCTTGAGGAAACTGAACCAAAATCTATTTTGACGGACATCACTACATTGTATGGGGAAGTTATTGCTCCGGGATTTAACTGAATTACATTTGATGTAACATCCGAAGGCCTGTCTGAGATATCAAACAAATAATGCTGTCTCTCATTATATCCTGTCTGGTTTGGGTTGTTGCTGTAAGAATTAGTTCCGCCGCAATAATCGGCATGAACAGATGTATAGGCAATTAATCCTGCAATAGCATTGGCACCAAAATTATAATTGTTTAGATTCTGATCTAAGTTTGTTGCTGCTGTACAATCATTCAATGCAAAACCATAAGTGAATAAATTAGTGCTATTGAGCCAGGTTCTGGCATAAAGCTGATAGATGTTACTTTGTGAGTTCGAATTAGCTAACATGGTTGTAGTAACATCTTTCTCGAGATAACCATATTGTCCGATACCACTATTTGTCTTAAAGTATGGGTTTTGGGCAAAAACAAAACAGCTATTCACTAAAAAAAGGAATAGCATTGTTCTGAAGGCTGTACTAGTATTTTTATTTAAAGTGTTCATGATTGACACTCATTAATCATTTTCATTTTAAATTTTTTTTTTGGAATTAACTTTACATTTACAGCAAAGTTACAGTATAATTTTTCTTGTCACAATTATACCATTTTCTAATTTAACTTTCACAATCAAGGTTTGCTGACTAATGGAAATATTGGAAGCCGCAAAATCTTTGTTGTCAATTGATTTAGCTGTGAATAACTGTCTTCCTAATATATCATAAATTGTTACATCCTGAATTGCTTCAACAGAAGATTTGATTATCATTTGACCATGATTGGCAAAAACAATAATATTGTTTTCTGAATTTCCAAAATCAGGATTACTTAAAGTATTTGCGGTATATCTTAATACGAAACGATCATTGATGATACCGACAGGAGCATCAAAGGTATAAGGGTTTTGCCTTAAATCATAAATGATACCCAAAAGTTTGTCTTCTAAATAAATATTTTGCGCAGCATCAGAAAATAATCCGTCAACAGAGGCAATAGCAATCTTATAAGTTCCGGCTAACTTAATAGTAACACCAATTGGAATCTGGTCATTTTCATCAAATGGCAGGCCTCTACCTTGTATTATTAGGGTCTGGTTTTCAGCAAGTGAATGAATACTCATTTCGTTGGCTGTATTTTTGAGTGCATCATACAACCTATCAATGCCTGATGTTGCCTCAGAAGCATAACCAACTAAAGTACGTACAGATTGGTTATTTGAATCTACTAAATCCAACCAAATTCTATGTCTTTCTTCGTCAATTGATGAAGCTGTCGCTGCAGAAGCATTTTTATAAAATTGAGTATTGCCATAGGTTTTACTTCTCATACTGTTTTTAAAAGTAACAGTTTGCGATGTATCGTATGCACCATCATTCATTAGCACAAAAAATCCTTGACCGGAAGCGATATAACCTCCAAATCCATTTTGAGTCTGTGCCCCCAGCTTATTATAAGCTAAATAATCAGACGGATTATAGTCATAAAGGAATGAATTGTAAAAAGGATCAGGCAATGAGACAGGAGCATTATTGTGCTTCCATAAATAAACAAATCCTTGTAAGTTAGTGTTGTATGTAAGGAAATCGATGGCATTAACAGCAGAAGGATAAGGATTACCTACTAAATTCCAATTGTCATCAAAATTAGTAACAGTAACTCCATTTCCTGAACCAACTGTTGAAGCAGTTGTATTACCTCCTCTACCAATAGGGGCCTGCACAATACCATTGTTAACAGCACCGGTAAAAACACCCGGAATACTGCTGGCTGCCATTCCATAACTGCTCGAACCTCTAACAATATATCCTTTCCCGGCCGACATAGCGCCTGAAGCCCCTATCCAGTTTCCGGTGCTTATGGGGCTATTGATATTGGCACCTACCGGATCCCAATAAAACATATATCCTGGTGTTGGACTTGAGTAAATAGAGCCAAGAGATTGACCAGATACAGGAGAAGACCAATAAACATAATCAAAACCTCTAATGTTTGCAGCGGTTCTTTTAACGGTTGTAGAACCGGAATTGGTAACAACTCCATTATCATCGATCATCACTAAAGAACCATCGCTTTCAATGTTTAAAGTTCCGTTTACTGTTAAATCATTTTGAATATTAGCGTAACTATTAGCTCTGATGGTAACCGTTTTACTGTTGTTAATTGTTAAACTACATGCGTCAAAGCTTGGAGAAAACGCATTAGCAGTATCATAATCATTGTCTATAATTACTGCGGTATTGATATCCGGAGCAGATCCCGTTGACCATGTATTACCTACTTGCCAAGTTGCGCTTGGACCAGAAATAATTTTTACGGCATTACTTGAGTTGTAACATGTTGCAGTATTTTCCCAAACCTGACAATAAAACTGATAATTCAGATAACTGGAAATATTATAAATGTATAGAGAATTTGTGGTAGCTCCCGAAAATACTCCGGCCGAATTGGAAATCAAACTCCATGTATTTGAACCATTCGGCACAGCATACCAACTATAAACAAGTGGATTGCCTCCAGAGAAACCTTCTGAGGCAGTTACAGTTAGGGTGGCAGCCTTGCAGGTTGGGGTATAGCTTATGGTGTTTACAGTAGGAAGAACACCTGAAGAAAAATTATATTTTCCTATGTCAGTATAGTCTACCGGGGTGAAAGCTGTCCAGTCATTTGGATTCCATGTAGTACTTGGTGCTGTAATACCAGTATTTTTTCTTCTATAAGTGTAATCTTTTCAAGATATGGTAAAAATAGCACTTGATGTATTATCTCCCCACTGATCGATTTGAGTCGCTGAAGCATCATATAATCTTATGTTGTCATTACTATTAATGCCCGGGATACCACTTGTTTGATCAGCAGTATAAGTGCCATGTACATCTGCTGCATTAGCACCTCCGAATCCAATGACGTAGGCTTTATTATTTGCAAAACTTGTAGTATTAGCATTTGAAGGGATAGTAATAGTACTGCTACTGCTACCGCCATTATAGTAAACTTTGATAGTATATCCCGATATATTAATAGCACTACCTGTAGCATTCCATAATTCGATAAATGAGTGAGAGCCGGACCCGTGATCTGTTACTTCACTAATGAACAATTTATTTCTCGTTGTTCCGCTTCCCTGACATGATGTGAGAGAGTTATCAATAACAGTAAAATAATTCATTGCCTTACAGCCGGTGCTGTTTGTTGTCGTCAATTGACCTGATACTGCACCTGACGGAATAATTGCTTTGATTACCGTTGCAGTTGCCATGGTAGGAGAATAAGAAGAAACAGTGGCTGCAACTCCATTTAGGTTAACGGTCGCAGAATATAAATTATTGGAAGTTGCGGTAATTGTTACTTCTGTACCAACCGGACCTGAATCCGGTGTTATTGTGTTAACAGAAGCAACAGCACATTGTCCAGTCCCATCAATGACAAAGGTATACGGATTTTCATCTCCGTCATTATTTTTTATTCTCACGGTTGCCCATCGGTAACCAGAAGTACTTGCAGTAAATGTTATCTGAAATGTAAGGCTTGACTCCGCATTAACTGTTGATGAGGAAGGCTGAGTAGTTACCACAAAGTCTGTATAATTTGCCGAACCTGCAAGAATTTCAACAATAGGAGTATTTGTTAAACTTAATCCAATTCCCCCTTTATTATAAATAGAAAATGTTTTAGCGATAGGAGTACCAACTGTTTGGGTGTTAAAAGCTGCATTACCTGCAGTGCTAATTGTACCATTTAAAATGGTTATACCGGCTACACCACTTTTAACCTCAATTTCCTGGTCACGAATCGCTGCAGAGATATGGTTCGTCCCCGAATTTAAGGTGCATCCCGTTTTTGATATAGTCCCTGAACCAATTGCGATTCCTCCATTCGTCCAATCGGTTCCATCCCATTGATTTGATTTAAAATACGGACCTAAACTTCCAACAATATCTGTTGCAGGATAAGTTGCAGAAAAGTCATAGGTTGGCGTTGTGACTCCAGAAGAAGTCAGCGACCAATAACGTTTTATATAGGAAGAGGCACTTGACCAGTTTGGATGTCCAGTAGCTGGATTTTCTACAGCCATCCCAAAAGTAGCCGATGAAAATGTTCCCGCACTAAAGTTTATTGTACCCGGCGCATATTCTGTTCCTCCACTTCCTATTGGGAAAACATAATTTGTCCCTGTAGCGGTAACAACCCTGTTTAAGATACCGCCGGCAGAAACATCAGCAATAACATGGCTGCTGTTAGACCCCGTTGAGGTTACGCCACTGGCAAATGTCATCGTAGTATTACCTAAATCTACATGACCATTGTTAAGCACTAAACTGGTATTTATTGTTAATGGCGAAGTCATAACACAACCTACAGCAGAGGCAGTTCTGTCCATAGTAAAGGTTGCCAGATTAAAATCAGTGGCAAATTTTAAATTACCAATACTTCCCGTTCCTAATAAGGACAAATTTGAACTCGTACTTCCTTTGAAAGTCCCAGTACCACTGATAGTATTGGCAACAGTGGCAGTTCCAATTGATAATGTTTTGCCATTGATGTCGAAAACGGCTGAACCAGCAAGAGTAAGGGCAACACCTCCGTTTACTGAAGCACTCGGAGAGGAAATACTCAAATCATTAGCTAATTGAACTATAGTAGCTGCTCCCGTTGTTACTACATAAGGGAAAACCATAGGAGCTAAAGATGGATTTGCATTTGAAATAACTTGAATAGTAGGTGAAGTTCCAGTAAAATATACAGCTTTATTTGGATTGGTAAACACGCCTGAAGCACCATTGCTGAAATTACCACCAATCTTTAAATATCCTGAAGTTGGAGTAGCCGAAAGCGTTGTGGTACCGTTATTATTATAATTTCCAACTACTACAACTGAAGCAATAGCACCAGCTACGGTTGGAAAAGTAAAAGTTCCATCATTGGTTACCGATCCGCCAATTGTTAAATCCGAGTCTGCTGTACCTATATCTAATCTGAAGTTTGACCCCGGATCAATAGTTAAATCTCCTTTTATTGCTCTTTGTACACCTGATGTTGGAGAATATCTTAATTGTGTTGTGTTAGTTATTTTTACATTATTAGGGTAACCTGGTGTTACAGCAATTGTTCCTATGCCGACAGCACTCCATTCGGTTCCTCGATTATAACTAGCTCCACCGGGATTATAAATTAAAATTGAGGAAGCTCCATAAATTGGTCCTGATGTTGTAAATAAGCCTCCAGTGTCAATACGGACAGTTCCGTTGGCAGTTAAGCTTCCTCCATTTATTTTGATTCCTGCTGCAGTTGCATTTGTGGTTGATAACGTACCGGCAATTGTTCTTGCAACGCCAGCAGGGATCACGATTCCGCCTTTTAGTACACTAACATTGAATGGACTGTTTGCGCTTGGCCAAAACTTATCAGTGTTTGCAATAGATCGTCCCGCAGCTACCGAATTATAAAAAGCCAGTGTTCCGGCTGTGCCATATTCAAAATCGTTCCCGGTAACACTGCTTGTAGCAGCAGTATTATCATCAATTCTAAACGTTCCGTTAATGACAGTTTTACCATTGTTTGCATACACATTTGTATTAGCAAGACCAACGTTGGCAGTTGCCAAAGAAGCACCAACATCTACAGTTGTGGTTGTTCCGAGATCACGGGTAATCGTAGTGTTAGTTCCTGTTATGTAAATATTATGTTTTATCATCACGTTATCAGACGTTGCAGGTATGACACCACCAACCCAGGTAGCGGTGTTATTCCAGTCTGAAGACGCTTGTGTTACTTTAGCCATGCTAACCGTTTGGGTACAGGAATTCCCGCTTGTTGTTGGGGTAGCGTTAACCGCCCTGACTCTGTAATAATAAGGGCCCGTAGATAACCCTCCAACACTGTAAGTTAGAACATTTCCAACATTTAAACCATTATAACCGGATACCATTGAAGTGAATCCCGAATCGGTAGCGACATCCAATACATAACTCGAAGCCCCGGTTAAGGCAGCCCAATTGGCAGAAAAGCTGGTGTCTGTAACATAAGTTGCTGCAGAAGAAACAGGTCCTCTTAAAAAATTAATAAAAGCTGTATTGGTAGCATTATTACCACTTCCGAAAGTATAACCGGCGCCAACGGTAACACCTGTCGTATTCAAATCATAATCTCCAATAACAGAATTTGCATTGTTTACAACAGCAAAATTATTGGCCGAAACCGTACTGGTAGTCCCCAATTTCATTCCGCCGGATATTGCGGTCCATTGTGCAGCAGCATTTCCGGCTCTTAAAGTATGTATATTATTTGTAGCTCCGGTTGTTGTCCCAGATTTTATCATACACATATCATTCCCTGCCAAATCGAATGTCCCTGCGTTTACCGTAAAATAGGTTGTATTTGAGCCGCCAACATCCAAATTAAAATCGGTGCAACTTGTTGAAACATCTGCTGCAGCGTTTGAAGTTAACCGTATAACTATTAAGGTACCAGCTCTTAACGATGCCCATAGGGCATTATTTGTAAATGTTATTGAACCGCCATTATCGTTTGCATTACTGTTTGAAAAGGTTTTAAGGGTAAGACCTTGAAGATTTGCATTGTCCTGAACAACCAATAATTCAACAATATCGGCTGTAGTTCCTACGTTTTGATATTTGTTAACCACAACACTTTGGGAAAAAATGTTGTTAGAAACTATCAATGTTAAGAGCGCAACAAAAAGTATCTTTAGTTTCATTAAAAAATGAATTAGGTTATCTCATAAAATGCCACAGCTACACAATCTATTTTGCGCACAAAAAAGGGTTAAGTCAAAACGAGTAGAAAATGGGACTACAAACTTAACTCTAAATTACTAAATAACAAGCCAGTTAGGTTAAGAAGTTATTAATAAAATGTATTTTTTTAGCATTCATTTCGTTAGTGAATAGTATTACGTAGATTTTATTTACGTTTTTATAATTAAAAGATGTTTTTTTGAGTTAATTTTAATCGGTTTAATCTTAATTTTTTAACATTATAACAAAGTATTAAGCAAAATACCTAATTTTGTTTATTGTGTTTTTAAAAAAATGGATAAAAAACTAAGCATCAATGAAGTGCGTCTTAAGTTAGAATATTACTGTTCCTATCAGGAACGCTGTCATTTGGATGTAGTTGATAAATTAAAACAACTTGGGATATCAAAACCCGAAATTGACGAAGTGATTGTTCACCTCATTCAGCACAATTTCCTCAATGAAGAACGTTTTGCCCGAAGTTTTGCAAGAGGAAAGCATCGCATCAAGTTATGGGGAAAAAACAGGATTGTAAATGAACTTAAACAAAGACAGATTTCTGCAATCAATATAAAATGTGCCTTAACCGAAATCCCTGAAGAAGAATATAATGAAACTTTGGATAAATTGGCTGATAGACATTGGGAATCCATCACAGAAACCAATCCTCAAAAAAAAAGAAAGAAGTTCTGCGATTATTTACTTCGAAAAGGCTGGGAAAGCAATTTGGTTTATGAGAAAATGAAAGAACTCGAAGCAACTATTTAGAAATCAAAATACTCACAGCATTTCCACCAAAACCTACAGCATTTACCAAAATATTTCGAATTTCCTTTCGCGGATTTTTCTCTGTAACAAATGGGACTTCAATGAATTTTTGATGTAGGATCATTAGGATTGCCAATTCAAGGCTAAGCAATCCCGAAGCTCCAAAAGTATGACCGACTTTCCATTTATTGGTTGTCAGCATTGGAATGTTTCTGAATGTTTTTTGTATGGCTCTGTATTCCGATTTATCTCCTTTGATAGTTCCCGGAGCATGCATTACAATGGCATCAACTTCATCCGGATTTATATTTTGCAGCGCCATTTTCATCGATTTTTGGAAGCATTCGGCTTCATCCGTAATTGAAATACTGTGCTGTAAATTATCTGTTGCATAACCAAAACCAGTAATATATGCTAATGCATTTTTTATTTTGCCCATTTCTAAACACGCCATTGCAGCACCTTCGCCCAAAACCATAGTGTTTTTAGTTTTATCAAAATCTAATGCGCGACAAGGAAAACCATCATTGGACTTTGAATAAATTTTTAAAGCATTCATTTGAGCAATCGTAAAAGGAGTGAGTGGTGCTTCACTTCCTCCAACAAGAAATTTATCCGCCATTCCTGACTGCATCCAGGCAATTCCGTTTAGCAATGCGTGTAAAGCCGTCGAACAGGTTATTGAATGCGATAATTCCGGGCCCTGGGATTTCAAATCATGAGCTACCCATGTTGCAATATTTCCCAAGGTAGTTGTCGGCGAAGCAAGGGTTGCCGTTTTTCCTGTTTTCAAAAATTCCTGATGATGCTTTTCAAAAAGCTCAGTGGCACCACGTGAAGAACCAATGTTTACACCAAATTCGGAATTCTTCCAACCTGCTTTTTTTACGGCTTCTCTCGAAGCTAAAATGGCATAAAGCACGGAATTGTCAAGTGATTTGTATTTAGCGTCTGAACTTCGTAATGCTTCAACTTCTTTTAATAAAGTTTCTGATAATGATGCGACTAAAGAACTGGTTTCACCTATTTTCTTTTCGCGAATCAACGATTTTGGACTTAAATATTCCTTCCATACTTCGGCAGAAGTTTTCCCTAAGGGAGAAAATGAAGCGATTGAAGTTATGGCAATAGGAGTTTTCATGGTAGCTTTTCTATCGCAAAATTAGACTATTTCGAGCGCTTTTTCGATAGTTGCATATACTTTTTCCAATTGGGAATTGTTAATAATATAAGGCGGCAAGATGTAAATAATATTTCCAACAGGACGCAAGATTATGCCATTTTCAATGAAGAAATTATAGAGTTTGTTGCGCATCGAACCATAATAACTTTCTTTGTTTTCAGTCTTTATTTCTAAAGCGAAGATAACACCGAGAACTCTTGTGATTTTTACTTTTGGATGAGATTTTATTTTTTGCTCAAATGCCAAATGCTGAGTATTTATGCGTAAAATGTTGTTTTGCATTTCATCGGTTTGCAATAAATTAATACTTGCCAGAGCGGCAGCGCAGCCCGTTGGATTTGCCGTAAAAGTGTGTCCGTGAAACAGCGCTTTGTTGACATCATCATTATAAAACCCATGAAAGATTTCCTGAGAAAAAGTTGTGATAGCCATTGGAATCGTTCCGCCGGTCAACGCTTTTGACAAACACATCATATCGGGCTTATTGGCCAAGTAATCAGTAGCAAAAGTCTTTCCGGTTTTGCCAAACCCAGTCATAACTTCATCAGCAATAGTGAACACATTGTTCTGATTGCATATTGCAATAAGTTTATCTAAAACTTCAGGCGAATACATTACCATTCCGGCCGCGCCTTGAACTAATGGTTCAAAAATGAAAGCTGCATATTCATTGGTTACAACCAAATCCTTTAAAGCCTGTAAGCTTTTTTCTTCATTGCCTTGAGTTGGAACCGGAATTCGAACGACTTCCAATAATGAACCTTTAAAAGCTTCGGTAAAAAAAGAAATCCCGCTTGAAGCCATGGCACCAAAAGTATCGCCGTGAAAAGCATCTTCAAATGCAATGATTTTAGTTTTTTTAATTCCCTTATTATAATTGTATTGCAGAGCACCCTTCAGCGCGACTTCAACGGCAGTCGAACCATTATCGGAAAAGAATAATTTCTTTTGATTTTCAGGCAAAATACTCAATAGTTTTTCTGCCAATAAAACAGCTTTATCATGCGTGAAACCGCCAAACAAGACATGCTCCAGAGTTGTCAACTGTTCGTAAATTGCATCGGCGATAATTTTATTTGAATGACCAAAAGGATTTACCCACCACGATGCAATAGCATCAATATATTCCTTGCCGTTTTCATCCCAAAGCAAAGCGTCTTTTCCTTTAACAATTGCCGGAAAACCCCCAGCTGTTTTGTGTTGTGTGTAGGGATGCCAGTTGTATAATTTGTCTCTTTCGGAAAGATTCATTTGTTAAGAATATAGAAAAAAGAGTATAGAAAAAAGACTATAAACGTTGCAAAGATAGGAAAGTCTATTCTCTTTATTCTATATTCTATTCTCTTATAAATTTAAAAGGATATCACGGAAATTATCTGCATAATAACTAATTACATTGGCGTCGAAATAAGGTTCATTTTCAATTCTTCCGATGAATTTCAAACCTGATTTTTTCAGGATTATTTCTTCAGTAGATTTGTTTTCATCGCCTGAAAAAATAATTCCCGCAACAGAAATCTTTCTGCTTTGTAAAGCTTCAATCGTTAGCAAAGTGTGATTGATGCTTCCCAGATAATGCCGGGAAACCACAATAACTTTATAATCTTTTTGGATTAAATCGACCACACAATCGTTGTCATTTAACGGGACAAGAATTCCACCGGCGCCTTCAATCACAAGATGATTATTGGTTTTGGGTTCCTTGATTTGTTTTAAATCGATATCAATTCCGTCTAAAGCTGCTGCCAGGTGCGGACTTGCCGGCGTATTTAGTTTATAGCTGTTCTCGTGGATTGCCGTTTTATCATTTGAAATATAACGCTCGATCTTATGACTATCAGAATCATTTAAATCGCCGGCCTGTATGGGTTTCCAATAATCAGCTTCCAGTGCTTCGACCACAATGGCTGAAGCAATCGTTTTGCCGACATCAGTTCCAATTCCTGTTATAAAAATTTTCATGTAACGGGTTTAATTTTTATTGGTCGTCATCAACAGAAAACAAATTGATGTCGCCCAGAATTTCATTTGCTTTTTCAAAATCCTCTGTTTTGACGTACATTTTTACACCTCCGAAAAGATTGCTGTACATTGTAGAATCGATGAGGTTTTGATCTCTCAGGAAAACCTCAATGCCTTCGCTTTCCAATTTTCCTTTGTAAATGGTAGCCTCGCTTGAATACTGAAACCGTCGTAATAATGTAAATTTTTCGTCTGCCATAATTAAAACACAAAAGTAGCTAACAATTCCA
>DBIH01000280.1 GCA_002296885.1 Flavobacterium sp. UBA807
CACAAAAGTGTTACTTTAGTACATTGCTTTTTTAAAAGAAACCATGAAGAAGTTCCTCTCACTAACTTTATTATTCATAGCTATTATTGCTAATGCCCAGAACGAGCAGTTGGCAAATAATTATTTTGACCGTGGTGAATTTGAAAAAGCATTGGTCAGTTATGAGGATTTGCTTAAATCACAGGAAGGGAATTACAATTATTTCCAGAGAGTAGTGGAGTGTTATCAGCAATTGCAGCAATTTGACAAGGCTGAAAAAGCAATTGAAAACCGTTTGGATAAATACCGGATGAATACGCTTTTGGTGGAATTGGGATACAATTACCAGCTTCAGAAAAATCAGGAAAAAGCCAATAAGTATTACGATCAGGCAATTGAAAAAATTAGGAAGAACCCAAATGAAGTCTATAGCATCGCCTATATTTTTGAACGAAAATCATTGGTAGATTATGCGCTGCTTGCCTACAAAACAGCAATTGCAGCCGACCCGAAAATGAGCTTCAATTTCCAGATGGGTATACTTTACGGACAGCAGGGAAATACAAACCTGATGATTGATACGTTTTTGGATGAATCTGCTAAGAATCCACAAAACTTACAGATGATTCAGAATCAGTTGTCGCGTTTTATGACCGAAGATGTTGATGTCAACTTTAATGAAGCACTAAAAAAGGCATTATTGCTAAGAGCCCAGAAAACACAGGATGTATTTTGGAATGATTTCCTGAGCTGGCTTTTCATCCAGCAAAAGGAATACGGCAAAGCATTCATTCAGCAAAAAGCTATTTATAAAAGAAATCCCGAATCGTTTGCCAATATTGTAAGTCTGGGACAAATGGCGATTGAAGATAACGATCAGGATTCGGCACAGGAAATTTTGACATTTGTTTTGGAGAACACCAACGATTTGGATTTGAAGATCCAGGCGCACACGTATCTTCTGGATATGAAAATCGATCACGCCTTAGAGAAAGATTATCCTGCAATTACAAAGGAAATAGACGATTTGATAAAGGAATTTGGTAAAAGCCCTTATACACTTTCATTGTTAAAACTTCAGGCTGATTTTGAAGCATTTCATTTAAAAAATCCTGAAAAGGCAACAGCCATTTTGAAAAATGCTATGGAAATGCCATTGAACAATTATCAGTTGGCAGAAATAAAAATGGAACTGGCAGATGTTCTACTGGTTGAAGAAAAATTCAATCAGGCGTTGATCTATTATTCGCAGATTGATGAAGACATGAGTGGCGATGTAATTGGTCAGGAAGCGAGCCTGAAAACAGCAAGAACCAGTTATTTCAAAGGTGATTTTACCTGGGCATCGCATCAGTTGAAAGTATTAAAATCGGCTTCTTCACAATTGATTGCGAACGATGCTTTGGATTTATTTTTACTGATAAGTGACAATACAGTTGAAGATTCTTTACAAGTTGCCCTGAAGAAATTTGCGCGGGCTGATTTCCTGTTGTATCAAAACAAAAAGAAGGAAGCATTGGAAGAATTCCAGTTGATTTTAAAAGAGCATAAAGGTGAAGACATTGAACCTGTAACCTTGTACCGAATCGGAAAAATTTATGAAAAGATGGGAGATTTTATCAATGCTCTCTCAAGTTATGACGCTATAATCACCAAACATAAAGACAGTATTTACATTGATGAGGCGCTTTATTATTCAGCGGAGATTTATAATGTGAATCTTAATGATCCTGAAAAGGCAAAACCACTTTATGAAGAAATGATTTTCAAACACGAAGACAGTATTTATTTTGTGGATTCGCGGAATAAATATAGAAAACTTCGAGGCGACACTAATCTATAACATTTGTCACCCTGAGCGCAGTCAAAGGGCTAAATTAAATAATCATGATACTTTATAACGTAACAATAAATATCCACGAAAGCGTTCACGATCAGTGGATGAAATGGATGCAGGAAAAACATATCAACGATGTGCTGGCGACGGGTAAATTTTCATCTGCCCGAATGGTAAAGGTTTTGGTTGAAGAAGAAATGGGAGGAACAACATATTCTATTCAGTATTGCACCGATTCTAAAGAAACACTGCAAAAATATTATGATGAGGATGCACCAAGATTACGCGAGGAAGGGCACCAGTTATTTGGAGACAAAATGTTGGCTTTCCGAACGGAATTGGAGTTGATAAGTGAACATTAATACAGACTAACTTAGACATCTTAGACTTGCTCAGACATGCAAAGTTTGAAATCTAAGAAGTCTAAAAATCGAACAATCTAAGACCCGAGAACAAAGGTCGAACGGAGCGAAGCTAAGTCAAACAATCTAACAAATCTTAATGGATCAGGTAAAAGCCAAAAAACATCTCGGGCAGCATTTCTTAACAGATGAATCGATTGCCAAAAATATAGCCGATACTTTGAGTTATGACGGCTATGACATTACTTTGGAAATCGGTCCGGGAATGGGAGTTCTTACAAAATATGTTTTGGAGAAACCAACCACGACTTATGTGATTGAAATCGACACCGAATCGGTAGCGTATTTAGATTCACATTATCCAAAACTACATGGCAAAATCATTTCGAAAGATTTTTTAAAATACAACATCAACGAAGTTTTTGATGGCAAACCGTTTGCAATCATTGGCAATTTCCCGTATAATATTTCATCACAGATTGTATTTAAATGTTTAGACTTACGGCATCAGGTTCCTGAGTTTTCAGGAATGTTTCAAAAAGAAGTAGCCGAACGCATCTGTGAAAAGAAAGGAACCAAAACCTACGGAATCCTTTCTGTTTTGGTTCAGGCGTTTTATGATGCCGAATATTTATTTACCGTTCCGCCTGACGTTTTCAATCCACCGCCAAAAGTAAATTCGGGTGTTTTGCGATTACGCAGAAAAGAAAATTTCACGCTTCCATGCAATGAAAAACTATTCTTTTCGGTAGTAAAAACAGGTTTCCAGCAGCGCCGCAAAACACTGCGGAATAGCTTAAAATCGTTCAACCTATCGGATAATTTAAAAGAAGATACTATCTTTGACCTCCGACCAGAACAACTATCAGTAGAACAATTCATTGAACTTACTAAAAAAATAGAGGCCAATGCAGTTTAATATCAGCAAAGAATTCTTAGGGCAGATCGAAGAGCTCATCCATCAAAAAAATGACCAGGAACTGGCTGTTTTGCTGAATGACCTTCACCATGCTGACCTTGCCGAGATTTTCGAAGAGCTGAATACAATAGAGGCTACCTACATTTTTAAAATCCTTGACAGTGAAAAATCGGCCGAGATTTTAATGGAGCTCGAAGAGAATTTACGTGAAAAAATCCTTAAAGGCCTTTCGGCTAAAGAGATAGCGGAAGAACTTGACGAGTTAGATACCGATGATGCTGCCGACATTATTGCCGAACTGCCTCAAAGCAAGAAAGAAGAGGTAATCTCTGAGCTTGAAGATGTTGAACATGCAAAGGACATTGTTGATCTTTTACGCTATCAGGAACATACTGCCGGAGGACTAATGGGTAAGGAGCTGGTAAAAGTCAATGAAAACTGGAATGTGCTGACCTGCGTAAAAGAAATGCGAAGTCAGGCAGAACATGTTACCCGTGTGCATTCTATTTATGTTGTTGATGATGAGAATCGATTAAAAGGAAGGCTTTCACTCAAAGACCTTTTAACGACTTCGACTAAAACACCAATTAGTGAAGTTTACATTCCCAAAGTGACTTTTGTAAAAGTTGATGATGAAGATGTAGAAGTCGCCCGAATCATGCAGAAGTATGACCTTGAAGCTATTCCTGTTGTTGACGAATTAGGAAGGCTCGTAGGAAGAATTACTATTGACGATATTCTTGACGTAATTGAACAACGTGATACCGAAGACATCCATAAGTTTGGGGGTACCGAGGGATTGGATTTGTCATATACCCAAACAACTCTGGGTGAATTGGTACGAAAAAGAGCTACATGGTTAATCATCCTTTTCTTAGGTGAAATGCTAACCGCATCAGCCATGGGATACTATGAATTAGAACTGTCAAAAGCATTAGTTTTGGGGTTATTTATTCCTTTGATTATTTCCAGTGGAGGAAACTCGGGTTCTCAGGCGGCTTCTTTAATTATTCGTGCTATGGCTCTGAAAGAGCTGCAATTATCCGATTGGTGGTATGTAATGAAAAAAGAAATCCTTTCAGGATTGCTTTTGGGTTCGATACTGGGCATAATAGGCTTTATCAGGATTATGGTTTGGCAGCAGTCTGGGATTTACAATTACGGCGAACATTGGTTTTGGATTGCTATAAGCGTATCATTTTCATTAGTAGCCATTGTATTATGGGGAACGCTAACCGGTTCGCTGGTTCCTTTTGTATTGCGAAAAATCGGATTGGACCCGGCAACAGCATCAGCACCGTTTGTAGCTACTCTAGTAGACGTAACCGGATTGATTATTTATTTCTCAATCTCGGCCTTATTCCTTTCCGGAAAACTGTTGTAACACTAACAAAATTTGACCTGCATAAAAAAAACGACTGATTTCTCAGTCGTTTTATGTACCCGGAGCCGTAATCTTTCCTATTCAAAAGTAAAAATCTTGTGAGTCCTTTAAAAGTGTTGAAACTATCAATGTTTTCAATATTTAAAGAGCTTAAAGCAGCTTTATTTTACATGTTTATTTTGAATTAGATTTAACTGATTTGACATATACCATACAGGTACCGTACAGAATTTAGATTTGCATTGTTTCAATACAATTTTAAATGGCAACAGTAAATTTTTTATACAGGTCTGCTAAAACCAGTGCAGAATTAAACCTTAGATTATTATTCAGGAACATAAGTAAGGACATTATAATTGGGGCTAATTCAAAAGTGAAAATTGAAAAAGATTTTTGGAACAAACATTTAAATCAAAAAAACCTAAAAGATATAAATCTTATTAATGAACAAACACGATTAAAAAAGTTAATGAATGACTTAACAGCTCATATTTTAGAGAAGTTTCAGAAGTCAGATAAAAGGTTAATCAACAAGGAATGGTTGCAGTATCAAATTGATACTTTCCATAATCCTAAGGAGTTAAAACCAAAAGTGCCAATCTTTTTGACTGACTATTTTGATTATTACATTGAGCTACTAATTACTAACAGAAACACAAAGAAAAAACTCATTACAACCAAAAATAAACTTTTGAAATATGAAGTAATCTCAAAGAACAAATTGGCTATAGAGACTATAGATAATATGGAATTAAACATGTTTAAAAGGTATCTGATTGATTTGAAATATAATCAAAATACCATTTTGGGGGATTTCACTAATATCAAAACTATTTGTAGTCATGCTAAAACTTCTTTAAAAATCAACAAGGAAATATTCAATTGGTCTTTGAAAAAAGAAAAAATCAATATTGTATATCTCAACTTTGAAGAGATTAAAAATATAACTGAGCTTAAAAACTTGCCTGATTCACTTGACAATGCAAAAGACTGGTTGTTGATTAGTTGTTACACAGGGCAAAGAGTTTCGGATTTCATGTTCTTTAGTAAAGAAATGTTAAGAGCTGAAGTTGATAAAGATGGAGATATTATTACCTATATTGAATTCACACAACAAAAGACAAGACAAAATATAGCTCTTCCTTTGCATCCCGAAGTACTTGAAATTTTAAAAAAGAGAGATGGAAACTTTCCAAGACCTATATCTGATGTAAAATATAATGTTTACATTAAATTGATAGCCAAAAAGGCAGGAATAATTGATTTAATCGAAGGGTCAAAAATAGACAGTGATATTAATAGGAAGGTTAAGGGTGTTTACCCTAAAAATGAGTTAATTACATCCCATATTGGAAGGAGGTCTTTTGCAACCAATTATTATGGCACTATCCCAACACCATTAATAATGGGTGCAACAGGGCATCAATCTGAAAAAATGTTCTTAAATTACATTGGCAAAAGTCAATCAGATAGAGCTAAATCATTATCACAATATTTTAAGCAATGAAGTTTGAAGAATTATATAAAGACCTATTAGAAGCTGAAACAGATTTATTAGAGTTAAATATAGGTGAAAAGTTGTCCAATAATTTGAAAGGGCAGTTAGAGACCATTAGGAAGTTTATTTTCAATCAATCATTGGAAGTGTTTTTAGCAAGTAAAACTGAAAATGTTTATTGGAGTCATTGTTCAACTGCAACATACAATTGGACTTATAAGATTAGGCTGATGGAGGCATTGAACAATGACAATAATAGTATTCATAATGAAGTTGAATTTATTGAAAGTGAAATACAAAATTTAATATGGCTGAGAAACAATTTCAGTAATTCAAATTATAACCCAGACCTATTTAATCCATTAACTAAGAAAATCAAATTGCTTGAATATAAGAGGCAAGAATTGTTACCGGAGAAGAAAGAAGAGTCTTTGGATTTCAGTGACTCTTCTGCTATAGAGAAAGTAGTTTTTCTTTACAAAACAGGTATCTTAGATTTTCTAAGACAAAAAAGTCCATTCATTCATTCTACTAATAAACTTGCTGAGTTTTTATCTGCTATTACTGGTGAAAAAACAGAAACACTACAGCCTAATATTAATCCTATTTACAGCCCTCAAGCTGACCAGAAAAGAAATCCATTGAATAAACAGGAACTTATTAAAAGAGTTGAAAAGCATCTCAATATTATTGGATTTTCTCAGTCTTAACGAATTAGGTTAAACCTAAAATAAACCTAATGCTACTTGCCGCCTTAATCTTAAAAAAAAATGATTATGGCGGAAAGTATAATAGTACATAACTTAGATGTACAAGAGCTTAAAGAAATCATTGACACATCTGTTAAGGAAAATTTAGATGGTGTCTTTGATGCGCTTAAAAGAGAAAAAAATGAGACTCTTTTAACCAGAGAAGAAACATTTCGGTTTCTAAAAATTGATTCAACAACTTTATGGTATTGGACTAAAGCAGGAAAACTTAATAGTTATGCTATTGGTAATAGAATATATTACAAAAAGAGCGAGGTCTTGAGTAGTTTAATGTCGAGCAAAATCTAATATCATGATAGATTTTGTGAAGATTAAGTACCAAGATAAAGATAAACTCAAAAGATACATTTTAGAAGCAAAGAACTTTGACATAGTTAGTGATATAGTTGATTTAAACACGGGCTTATTAAATGACTTCCCATTTACAAAGTTGGGAGTACTTGATATTAAAATATTTGCAAATTCAGCATATGTTCAAAATTCAATTCACAAGATGTATAATTATCTTAAAACAGGAAATGCTCATAATTATGACGACTTTAGTTATTCTAAGCTCTGTGAGACTATTGATTATTTGACAAATAATTTGATTAATTTGAATGAGACTTATATCACTCAATTTGAGTTTGGTCTTAACTTGACTATAGATAAGGTCCCTGAACATGTAGTTAGAAGGAATGTTTTATTTCATAACAAATTGATTGCTTCTTCAAATAGATTTTTTGGAAAAGGAGAATACAAACAATTTCCTCATACTAATTTCATTATCAAAGTATATGATAAAGGAAAACAATATCAGCTAAAAAGAAATACACTAAGACTTGAAGTTAAGTTAATTAGGCGCATTGAGTTCCTAAAACTTGGGGTAAGTAACATTCAAGACTTTAAAATAGAAGATGTTTTAAGAAGGTGTTTTAAGTACTTTATTATGAGGTTTGAACAGTTAATTATTATTGATGACTTCGATGAGTCTATGATAGCTGATAATGAAGATTACTTAAAACTAAACAGATATACTAATCCTTTATTTTGGTCTGAAGAGCTAAAAGGAAAGCACCCTCAAAAAGTAGCGAGACATAGAGGAGATTTTGAAGTCTTGCTTAAAAAGTATAGTTTACTACAGACTAAAGATTACTTAAGGACAAAGCTAATAGAGAAGTTTAATACTCTTATTAGTGAATAATCATTTGTGATAAATTCACACTATACATGTTGTGAATTTATCACAACTATTACTTTTTTATTTTTTGATTTATAACTTTATCTATTTTGGATTCTATAGACTTGTCAATTGTGGTTTGTTCTTTCTCAAAATTAGTTAAAGAATTATATCCAACTATAGAGATTAAGGCTAAAATAACGACATAAACAATTCCTACCCAATTATTTTTAAACCCTCTGGTTGAGAAAAGAATTAAAAGTATAAATATTCCTAAAGAAGAAGCCAGTGACAACATAAATAGTAGGGCTTCCCAAACACTATCTACAAATTTAAATGCCGGTATGGAAGATAATACAAATGTTATTATCGCTGTAAAAATGCTTATTATTTCTATAGATTTAAAGTCTCGCTTATCTATTTCGGTTCTTAATTCTTCAATTTTATCTAAATCCCTTCGGATTCTTTTGATAGCATCTATCTGGAAAGTAAAACTTCTAATTTTCTGCTTTACCTCATTGTATTGTTTTTCAATATTATTATGAACTGTAGGTAAGACAAAAGAAGAAGCTATAAATATGAAAGACAATTTTTCAATTTTGAATTCTTCAATATCTATCTTACATTCTTCAAACGGTAAAAGAAAAATATAGTTGTCATTTTTTTTTGACCATTCAATATTTGAACCATATTCATCTAATGCTATTTTGCATTCATTAGAAATTAGATTTTCATATTGCTCTAAAAATTTAATATTGCTAATCTCTTCAATTTTTTTATTTAAAATATCTGTAAGCCTATGAAGATATTTATACTGCAAGAAAAAATTATTTACTTCCCCTTTTAATTTTGCTTTAGTCTTTAAATAAGAATCTTTTATATTAGATATGTTTTCATTTTTCTCTAAAAAGAGAGAAAACCAATTGTTTAAAGCATAATTAGAAATTATATTTAAGGCATACCTATCATAATAATTCTTCATTTCACTATTTTTCTTGTTTGAAATGAACTTAGATATTTCATCTAATTTTAAAAGATTTTTATTTACATCTTTGTAGTACTTAATTAATTGATGTAGTTCTAAATAAGTTAAATCTTTTAATTCTTTATTTTTAAAAGGCTTGATTCTTTTTTCAATATTATGTTCCCAGTTTTGAGTGTAAAGTTGATAGTGGGAATCAATTATTTCAGACCATTCCTTGATTTTTTTATTCTCAGTTTTATACTCGCTTAGTATATTCGTTTTGCCATCTATAGAATAATGAATAGAAGAGGGATTTTCCTCTTGTTTTCTTGCTTTCCATTTATGTTCTAAAAAACCAATTTTAAATTTTATAACTTTAGTTATGCTTTCAAAATCTATAAGCTCTACTTCATCAATGGAATTTTCAATATCAAAAAGACTAATAAATTGTGTATCATCACTTGAAAAGAAATGATCCGCTAATGAAAGTGCAACATTGTATCTGAAATATTTAAATAAATTATTTGTATTAGAAGATAGAGAAGTATTGTTAATTTCTTTCCTGATTAATTGGCTGAATGTGAATAGATAATCTATTTTATCATTAGAATATTCATTCTCAACATTATTAATAAATACTGAATAGTTAGAACAGCCAATTTTAACAGCAGTAATAAATTCTAAAATCTTATTCTGTAACTCAGCTTCAAAAGAATCAGTGGAGCTAAATAATGATGAAAGCTTTTTTTCTATTATATTTTCTAAATCCGCTTTTATATTTTCATTGTAAATATACTCGCCGGATAAGAGTGAATAATTAAGTAATTTATATATTTCTACGAGGAAACTTTCTGCCTCCTGGAGAAAAACTTCCTTAGCTAAAGAGCTTTTATCTTCCTCTGCAACCTCTGGGAGTTGTGTAGTTGAATCTTCAGGATTAGTTGCGCTTTGATTCTTAGCAAAGGCTTCTCGGACTGTAATTGAACTTTTTTCAAAATCATCAATTATTGAAACTATTTGTGAAACAAACATCTCCATAATTGAGAATTAGTTTAATGAAAATATTTTTTCTTCAGCTTTAATAATTTCAGAAGGGATGCTTTCACTATATGTATAATTTCTTTTAGCTTTTGCAAAATAATATCTCCAAGAATACCAACGATGACTTAATTCTACAAGGTCAAAAGAAGTCATATTTATCAAATTTTTATTTTCAAGTTTTAATCTCTCAACAGAAGCATTAATCTTGGTTTTAATGTCTCCATCTGGATAATCGATTTGATTGATAAAATTAGTTGTAGAATTGTTAATTTCTAAATTTGGAAACTCATTTGCTTTTATTCCGCTATAGATTTCGCTTTCTACATGACCATAAGGCATTGCATAAAAGTTATTAAATGGATAATCAAGTAAAGTCCCTTCTTGTCCTTTCTTAGTGTCAATTGCAGAACAAAAGAATAATAATTTGAGAACTTTTAATGTACTCAAATCATTAACTTTATCTTGCCCATTTAGTTCGTTATACCATTCAAGTAATTTAGAAACAAAATATTCAAAGGCTTGATTTTTTTCCATGATGAGTTTAAAAAGTTTGCAAATGTAGTTTTTTATAAACTTAGTTAAGTAAAGTTATACATATTTTTTCTAATAGAGTTAATCATAAAGATAACATTAATAACATTTTAATGTTAATTAACTTTTAGGATTATTAAGTTAGTACCTATAACTCTCTCTTTAAAATTGTAACCCATAATTTTGTTCTAAAAATATCTTTCTCGTTTAATTTGACTGAAAGAGTAAATATCAATTCCTTCAATATTCTCAGTAATTTTTAATGGTAATTGATACGATGAAATTAATAAGGACTCAATTCTAAAATCTGAAAAATCATAATTAAATTTTTCTCCTAAAAACTGTAAATTATCTTTTAACCATTTACTCCGATTAAGATGTTTAGGGAGTTGTTTTTCCATATAGTTCTTAGCATCTCTTTGGAACTCATATATGACTTTTGCTTGTTTAGTATTTTTACATTCTATAGAATAAATTATTTTTTTAACCTTATTGAAAGCCAGAATATCTACATCTCCATAATTTTTTTGATTACTTTTTACTGGTATTTTAAATTCATAGGGAACTACTTCCAAAGTAGTATAATATTTCAACCATTCACAAACCTCATTTCTGAATTTTTTACCCTTTATATTATTTCTTTCTGCTAAAAGAGAATTAATTTTTTTATAAGTGGAATTTACTTTTAGGCTTCCATCAAAAAATATTGCTATAAAATTTTCAGAAGCAGCAGCCAAATGTCTGGCTCCAAAAATATATTTATAAGAACCTTTTTCATCCTGAATTCGGATAAGTGGTCTCAATAAATATGATACTGGGCGATTATATCTCCAAGGGAAAATATCTGAGTAATCATAACCCTCCGGCGGTATATTAATATTACCTCTTGAATTTAATGTAAAGTGATTTAACACAGATTTTATTTCTCTTTCAGTTAACCTAAATTCATTTCGTAAAAGTTTCTCAAAATCTTGTTCATCTAATACTAAGTATGATGCGTTTTGTTCAAAGCAATATCTGGCAAGCTCATCCATTAGCCCTTTTATTTTGAAAAATTCTATTCCAAACTCTTCCTCGAAAACCAATCCTATTTTATCATAATAAGCCTCGCTCTCAAATCCATCTTCCATTATTTTTTTTCTTGATTTCAAAAATGACTCTGTATATTCAAAACGTTCATCTTTTTTATGTTCAATTGAAAAAGCATTTAATTTGTTAAAGTAGTCTTTTTGAATTCCCAATCTTCCAGAAGGTAACCTCCCCATTTCAGGATTATCAACTTCAAAACTTAATAAGTCTTTAGTAGTGCCCAAAAATATTATTTCATCTACCAACGCAATTAAATAGTCAACATCATCATTATTTGGAGTTAATTTGCCATAATAAGGTTCGGCTACAATAAACTCTGTTAAATTTCTTAACGACAATCCGGTTCTAATATTTCTCGAATCTTCATCAATAAATTCATTTAAAGTATCTGTATATTTTTTATAGCATTCATAAAATGTAACAGCCCTAATTTTTTTAAATGAAGACCCATTTAACAACGCTTCATTTCTCAGAATGACAAACTTTACCAATTCAATAGAATTAAATTTTGACAATAACTCTCTTGTTTTCTCTATTAGTGTGTTGATACCTGTTACACATACTCTTATTTTCTCTTCTCTTGTTTTTATGGTTTCAGGAATTTCAATTTTCATCCAGTCTACCATATCTTCTAAAACAATTGAGGTATCCGCTTTATCAAGATGAAAAACTCTACTTGGAATAAATCTATTATCTAATTTAATATTATCTGCTGTGTTGTCAGCAACAATCATTTTTGCCATGCCTATTGGCATGTGTTTGTCTATGATATATGGTATTGTATTTTGGCTAACATTTATTTTAAAACGTATCTTAACTAACTCTATTAGAGCCTTAAGGATTGTACTCATAAGCATCCTTTCTCCGTAATTGTAGTTTTCTTTTAACGCATTATTCATAACAGATGGGATGGTAATTGAAATTTTATTTAGTTGGCTGTTAATGATATAATCAAATTTAATTTTGACTCCTTCATTTTTTATAAAATCTTCAGTTGTATAACTACTAAATGATTCCTCTAAAGAAATTTCGATTGTCAGAGGTAATTTTGGAACTTCTGCAAATAATGGATTCAGAGATGGAGAAAACTCATTTAGCCAATAAGCAATTGCATCAATAAAGTTTTTGCTTTCCCAATCATAGGCTTTTTCATTATAAATCCAAATCGGGAAGTAATACATTTCTAAAATTAATTTCAGCTCTCCATTGACAACGGTATCTGCTATGTATACAGGTGCGTGCTTCAATATTTCATATTTTGAAACTGGAAAATATCCATAACCTTCTCCACTAATAGCAGGTGCTAAATGCCTGTCTTCCTTCTTGAGGGATTCAATAACTCTGTCTCCCTGAATATCAAATGTAAAATGTATAAAATCAGGAACCTTATCATCACTGTGAAAAAAGGACTTCTCATTTCTTTTATAATATGAGTAAAAAGTTAGTATTGAATAAATTGGATGAAGATGTGTTTTTGCATGTGCTCTTTCTTTTGCTTTCAGATACTTCCACAAGTCAAGTGATTTTAAATCCCAAATTACTATAGTCCTTTTCAAATCTTCTAAACCTGTAACCAATTGATAAGTTGCTGATTTGATTTTACTCTGTTTAAAAGATTTGAGGTGCTCCAAATCATAAACTGAAAGAATAGTTATTGATATGAAATACTGATTAAGTTTGTTAGCTAAAATAAAATCTTCTATTTTCTTATTCAGATTTTTGTCTTCAGAACCTAAGCTGTAATTTACAATAGCGTATTTATTTTCATCAAACTTCCAGACATCAGCATCAAAATCAATTTGTGCGCTATTGCTTTCATGCCATTTCCACCCCATTTTTCTAAACGCAATATCTCCTTCATGCTTACTTGTTTTTAAAAATGTATTCTCAAATTCAACTGTTTCTTTTTCTTCTTCAATTTTTCTTTTTAGGAAGGTGTTTAAAGCGTACATTTGAGAAGATGGCATTGTCAAATAATAATTTTCATTATATTCAATAAACGGATATTTTAAGTATTCCGGGTCTTCTGCTTCAAGTTGACTTGCCTTTTTGTAATTAATTCCAAAATCATTTACTGGATTATAAGGAAGTTTTTTGTCAATAATCTTTTGCTCAATTTCTTTTTTTGGGAAGGAGAAAAGGTTTTCATATTCATTCAAACTTTGTCTTTTCGGGAAAGTTATTTTTCCTTTGTAATCATCAATAAATTCAAATCTTTCAATATTAAGTTTTCTTGCTATCTTATTATGGGTAAACAATAGAAAGGTTGCACTGTAATTAATTTCTTCCTTACATTTTTCAGAAATTTTATTATCATATTGAAAGATAGAATTTAAAATTAATTGATTAGTTTCTGTGCCATTATTTAACAACCCAGGGAAAACAACATTATTTCCATTAAAAAACATTAGATTCTCAGAAAAGCAACTCTCAGAAGGGTCTTCATGATAATCACTTGCATAATATTTATCGACTATTTTTTTAAATTTTTCATAATCATTCTTAATATGGCTATTGTTGCTGTGAATATTCTTAATGATCTTATGTTGTATATTTTGTAATCTAACAATTTTAGAACTATTCTCTGGAATTAATTGAAGATATGACACGAATTCTAAAAGCTTTATTGCATTGGAGTTTTTTATAAAAAAAGCAAATTCATCATCAAATATTCTATCTCCTTTCTTTATGTTGGCACAACATTTTTTAAAAATCTTTCCACTTCCACAAGGACAATCTGAGTTTTTATTAACCTTCATCATTCTTTCTTTTTAGTAAAGATATTTATTTTTTTTGTAATATTTTTTTGACTGACTTGAATTAAGTATAAACCATCCTAAGAAACCACCCCCGCCAATCTCAACGCATCTCAATACCCCCACCCATTATTAGCATTGCAAAAATTTATCCGGGAGAAAAAGATAAGGTGATAGTTATTCTACTTCTTCAGGCACTTGATTTTGTTTGCTAAATTTTAATGTTCAATTTAAAAACTTAAACGATGGTAAGAATTGTAAACTATCAAAAAAGAAAGACAGAGGAAGGAAAGGAATTCTTTACTCTTGAGTTGCAAGGTGGGATTGAAATGGTCAAATCCCAACAAACAGGACAATTTTATGTTACAGCAAGGAAGGTATCTATTCCTTCAACTTTTGATGAGCAAACTTGTATTTCCTTAGTAGGAACTCAATTGCCAGGAGAAGTACATAAAGTAGCTTGTGAACCTTATGATTATGTTGTCAAAGAAACTGGTGAGACCATCACACTAACTCACAAGTATGAGTACGCAGAAGAAAAAGCTATTGATAAAAAGGTTGAAAAAAGCAAATCAACTATTGATGAGTTCATGAGCGATAACCCAAAGAACACTTCTTTCTCAACTAATGGTCAATATGCACATTAGAACAAAAGGTATCCTTGTCAGTTTGTATGGCATGGGTGCCTTTTTTTAAACCTATAAACCTAAAATTATGAATCGTTTATCAGAGATACAGGTATCATACACAGCTACTCAAAATGAGAAAGCTAAAATTACATCAGGACAAACAGCATACAGTTACTTTATGAGTTCTTGGTCTAAAGATATAATAGAATTACAAGAAGAATTCAAAGTGCTATTGTTGAATAGAGCCAATGAGGCATTAGGAATATATTCAATGTCAAAAGGAGGTGTCAGCGGAACTGTAGTTGACTTAAAACTCATATTTGCAGTTGCTTTAAAATGCAATGCGAACAGTATAATTGTAGCACATAATCACCCATCAGGAAAGCTTAGTCCAAGTGAGGCAGATAAAGCAATTACAAAGAAGATTAAATCAGGAGCAGAAATTTTGGATATTCAATTCTTAGACCACTTGATTGTTACTAAAAAAGGATTTTTTAGCTTTTCTTCTGAAGGTATTTTGATTTAAGCTGAAGCTTTTACATTTCTTTATGTAGAATGTTCAGCGTAACCTTATCATTATAGTATAAAATCTATAACTTTTCAAGAACTTTATTATTGGGGATGATTATAATTAATAGCCATTTTAAAAGACCTGTACTAACTAAATATTTATCTTAGGAGAATTTAAATAATTCTGTAATATCTACATCCAAACCTTTACATATTCTTTCCAATGTGGTGAGTTTAGGGTCTGTCCTTCCTGCTTCTATCCTTGACATATTACTCTTTTCAAAGTTACATTTAGACGCTAAATCTTGTTGAGAAATATTCTTCTCAGTCCTGATTTCTTTAATACGTTGTCCTACTTTATAACTAAGAGATTTGTCCAAAGCTTGATTATCATATTTGATAACTCAAAATTTGTCTTATTTTTGTTTAATTGGTTATCACGCATGATAACATTGTTTTTCTTAACACTAATCAATACTGCAATGAAAAATATTGAAAATAAAAAAATACCAATCTTAGCCATAACACTTGCCTTCATCATAATAGTTTTCTTCAGCATCATAAAAGAAAATACAGAAATTACAGAAAGAATAGATGGTCACCGGGCAATTACAACAACTTCAAAGATTATTTTATTTGAGAATGAATATAACTTTGAGAGTTCAGTAGCAATCTGTTTTATAATAATTGTGCTCTCAGTTACAGCTTTTTTCTACATCACAGACACACAAATAATAGGCAAAACCATTGAAGTAAAAAATAAAATAATTCAATTTATGTCTTCATTAGATGAAAAGCAAAATAGAGCCAAACTTAAATTCTATATCATTACAATTGCAATCATAATTTTATGCTGGCAGGCACTGGTATATTATGGTGAACTTAAAGACTTGGAAAAAGAAAACCACTACGTAGTATTTAATAAATGGCAAGCAAGTTTCATGGGATTTATGAGAGTTGGACAAATAGCATTACCTCTCTTAATTCTGTTTAAAATAATTGGATTAATAATATCAAAAAGAAAAAAATAACCTAACAATACAAATACTGTACAGATTTAAAAAATAAAAATCCTTAGAATGCTGATTAATAGCTATCTAAGGATTTTTTAAGTACCCGGAGCCGGAGTCGAACCGGCACGGTTTCCCACAGGTGTTTGAGACCAGCGCGTCTACCAATTCCGCCATCCGGGCAGCAATGAATGACTTCCCTTTTGTCTAATTTTTAGAAAAAATTAATTAAAGTTATCGCCATCCGGGCTTGACAGACAAAACCAACAACAGTTGGTTTATCGCAAAAAATAAGCATCAAAAACCATGCTTATTTTTAAACACGGTGCAAATGTAAAAAATAAAATATCATATAATCAAAAAAATACTCTAAAATATACTTTCAGAGTTGGATTTAATTTCTAAATTTGCACCGCGGTAAAACGCACAGCAACTAACTAACTACATTCGAGGCACTTCCGCGAGGTGTGTAACGAACGAAAACAACTAAAAAATAATGTCGCAACAGGAACCAGAAGCAAAGATATTTGCGTGTTCGCAAAGCGTCTATCTTGCTGAACAAATAGCCGAAAACTATGGCGTTCAGCTGGGTAAAGTTACGTTCTCAAAATTTAGTGATGGTGAATTTCAACCTTCTTTTGAAGAATCAATAAGAGGATTGCGTGTTTTTATTGTCTGCTCAACATTTCCGAGCGCCGACAATTTAATGGAGCTGTTGTTAATGATTGATGCCGCAAAACGTGCATCAGCCCGACACATAACTCCCGTAATTCCATACTTTGGTTATGCAAGACAGGACAGAAAGGACAAACCAAGGGTTCCGATTGGAGCAAAACTGATAGCAAAACTATTGGAAACTGCCGGAGCAACCCGAATCATGACGATGGATTTACACGCCGATCAGATTCAGGGGTTTTTCGAAATGCCGGTGGATCATTTGTTTGCATCGACCATCTTTTTGCCTTATGTTAAGAGTCTGCAATTAGACAATTTAACAATTGCTTCTCCGGATATGGGAGGCTCAAAAAGAGCATACGCGTATTCTAAGTTTTTGGAATCGGATGTAGTAATTTGTTACAAACAAAGAAAAGCCGCCAACATTATCGATACGATGGAGCTGATTGGTGATGTAAAAGGAAGAAATGTGATTTTGGTTGACGACATGGTTGATACCGGAGGAACATTAGCCAAAGCGGCAGATATGATGATAGAACGCGGAGCATTGAGCGTTAGAGCAATTTGTACACATGCTATACTTTCGGGGGATGCATATGAAAAAATTGAGAATTCTAAATTACTGGAATTGATTGTTACCGATTCGATTCCGTTAAAGAAGGAATCCAAAAAAATAAAAGTGGTGAGTTGTGCACCTCTTTTTGCAGAAGTAATGAACATGGTACAGCACAACAATTCCATCAGTGGGAAGTTTTTAATGTAGCCGTTAGCTTTTAACTATCAGCAATTAGCAGAAATTTGAAAATTGAGGGATTTGCGTTAGGGATTGAAGCCAAGTGCCATGCACTGCGAAAAGCCCGGCCGTGAGGCAACGCCAAAAAACAAAAGCTAACAGCTAAACGCTAATAGCTGAAAGCTGAAAAAAGAATTTTTTATTTATTAACTATATATTTTTACAATGAAATCGATTACGATTAAAGGATCAGAAAGAGAAAGCGTAGGCAAAAAAGCAACAAAGGCCGTACGTGATGCTGGAATGGTTCCTTGCGTTATTTACGGAGGAAGTCAACCAGTACATTTTGCTGCAGAAGAAAAAGCATTCAAAAGCTTGGTTTACACTCCAAACGCACACACAGTTGTGATTGATTTGGACGGTAAAAAAACCAATGCAATCTTGCAGGACATTCAGTTTCACCCGGTATCGGACAGAATCAATCACATTGATTTCTTCCAATTGAGTGATGACAAGGAAATTATCATGGAAGTACCGGTAAAAGTAACAGGAACTTCTCCTGGTGTACTTTTAGGAGGTGTGCTGAACTTAAATCAACGTAGATTGAAAGTTAAAGCATTACCAAAACACTTACCAGATTATGTTGAAGCAAGCATCTCTGAATTGCAAATGGGGAACAAATTGTATGTAACTAAGTTACCTACACCAAACTTCAAATTAATGCACCCGGACAACACTGTTGTGGCTCAAGTGAAGATTTCACGTGCTGCTATGAAAGCGGCTCAGGAAGCTGCAAAAGCAGAGAAAAGTGCAAAAGGAGGAAAGAAAAAATAATTCATTTATTTTTCCAATACAAAGGAGCATCAGTTTTACTGGTGCTTTTTTTATGCCTGAATTTTAATACTTTTACGGCATGAATTGGATTAAAGATTTATTCAAAGCAAAAATAAAATCTGAAAACTCAGAAGAAATGAAAAAATTCCTAATTGTAGGGCTTGGCAATATTGGCACCGAATATGCAAATACAAGGCATAATATTGGGTTTAAAGTATTGGATTACATTGCTGAAAAAGCGAGTCTGAATTTTGAAACAGCTAAACTCGGAGCAGTCACAGAATACACTATAAAAGGCAGAAAGCTGATTTTGCTTAAGCCAAATACGTATATGAACTTAAGCGGAAAAGCAGTTCAGTATTGGATGCAGAAAGAAAACATAGCAAGGGAAAATATTTTGGTCATAACCGATGATTTGAATTTGCCTTTCGGGACAATCCGAATAAAAGGAAAGGGGAGCGATGGAGGGCACAACGGGTTGAAAAATATTCAGCTAATTTTAAATACTTCGGAATATCCGAGATTTCGTTTCGGAATCAGCGATGAGTTCAAAAAAGGGCAACAGGTAGATTATGTACTTGGGGAGTGGAATGAAATTGAAAGAGAAAAACTTCCGGAGCGATTTGAAGTGGGTAAACAAATAGTTGAATCATTTGCCTTAGCCGGATTAAATGAGACAATGAATAGTTTTAACGGTAAGTAAAAAGTCCCGATTTATATCGGGACTTTTTATTTAATAATTTATTTGTGATTATTCTACAACTAATTTTTTAGTCACGATTCCTCTGTCACTTTTAACATTTATAAAGTAAACACCACTACTTGGATGATCCAAATTAATAGACTGAACTAAATCTGAAGATTGGTCAAAGTTATTTTCGTAGATCGTTTTTCCTGTAACATCAAATACTTCAACAGAATAACTGGTTGAAAAATCTTTGAATGCTATGTTGAAACTTCCTTTGCTTGGGTTTGGATAGATGTTGAATTGAGCTTGTAAAAACGCATCATTAGCCAAAGCAGTTGTAGTAAACTGACTTGAAATGGAGTTATACCAAGCCAACATTCTTGCAGCCTGACCTGCTGTAAACATATACATACAAGCATCGTTTACATAGTCCATATAATTCATCGTCAAGGCATAAGTAGTACAACCCATAACATCACCTGCTGCTGGGCAGTCGTAATTCTCAGTGTCTAATGCAGGAGTGTCACAAACTCTGTCTCCTGATGTAGCACAGTTGGCACCATCACAACCTGCAAAAGTGTGATCTAAATTGAAATAGTGACCTAATTCGTGAGTTAGTGTTCTTCCTAAATCATATGGAGAACCAGGAACATAACCTGTACAACCGACACCTGATCCAAAAGCTGTTTTTGCAATTACAACACAATTTCCTGCTGAAGGCGAACCGCCAAGAGGAGAATATCCCAAAATACCGCTACCGGCATTTCTACATACTAAGTTTAAATATCCGGACCAAGTAGTATCCGAGTCATTAGAACCTAAAAAGTCAGTCCCGAAAGTTACAGCTAAATCACCATTAACCAGGCCAGTTCCCGCAGGATGATTTTGTGTAGCCAAAACAAATTGCACCTGCAAACTTCCTGTGTTCGTTCCAGGATAATATGATGCATCCGCTGCATAATTAGAAATGTCAGCATTTTGTGCATTATAATCTGCATTTAAGATGTTCACTTGTGTTTGTGCTAACCCTCTAAGGCATGTTTTTAAAGCTGCTGCAGCAGAAGTCGATACCGCAGGGAAGTGAACTGCAACCGGAATTCTGATTACAGCATTTGTGCTGTTACCATTTTTGTTGGATTCTAAACTTTGTAATTCAGTCTCAAATTTACTTTGTTGATCAAGGTAAGCTTGTCTTAAAGCTGGATCATTCATTATTCTTTGCATTTGCTCCTGCATTCCACAAGTTCTGTGTTGTTGAGCAAAGCTTACTTGAAAGGCAAGTAATACGAAAAGTAATCTTAATTTCATTTTTTTTATTTTAAAGTTGCCAAATTTAATAAAATGTTTAACATAAAATTAGTTTTAATTAAAAAAAGAGGTAAATTTTTTAAAAACTTACCTCTTCTAACTATTTAATAGTCAAACAGCTATTATTCGATGACTATTCTTTTAACTATTTTTTGATTGCCATCGGAAACAGAAACTAAATAAACTCCGGATTGTGCATTTGCTAACTGAATATTTTCATTGAAAGTAGCCTGATTTGAATAATTATTTTCAAATATCATTCGACCTCTCATATCGTATACATTAACTTTTATTTCTTCAGATGCAACTGATGAATTTAATTTGATTGTAAAGTTTCCTTTATTTGGATTTGGATATAATTCTAAATTCTGCAAAGCAAAATCCTGCACGCCAAGGCTTGCCTGAATTGCGAAGTTTTTGCTGTTTACAGCAAGGAATACATTTGCTGAAGCTTTAACCATAAATCTACAAGCACCCTGCGCTACAGCAAAATTTGGTAAAGTAACGCTTGCACTACCATTATTGGTCAATCCAGATGCGATAGTTGTCCATGTTGAACCGTTATTTGTTGTTAATAAGACATCAACAGTAGAACCACCAGCCAATGCAGAAGTATTGGCTACGTTCCAGGTTACCGTTTGAACTGAACCCGAAGGATAAGAAATTCCGGTAGTACTCTGTGATGTTACTGTAAGAGGCCCGGCAGTTGCATCAACTGTAAGCGTTACACTGGCAGATTTTGTTTGGCCCATTCCCGGATGGTTATCTCTTGCAGTAATAATAAAATGCGTAGATTTTGCAATGCTGGAACAAGACTCCCAATTTGAATTTGAACCTGTTGTTACTACAATAGTTCCGGCAAGAATTTTACTCATTTGAGGAAAGTATCTTGTAGGAGAAGCAGTGGCTGTAAAAGTCCTGAAAATCGGGCCGGCAGTTTTAGCTCCAAAAACTCTACTATTTGCCTGAGTTGTTGCGCTTGTTCCGCCATCATTTTGTTCCCAAACATAAGTCAAAACATCAGAAGCATCAGTATCAGAGCCTGACCCGGTAAGTACAAACGCTGTGCTAATTGGAATGGTATAACTGGCAGCCGGACCAGCAACAGTTGGGGTAGCATTTATACCTGTCAAAGAAGTTGTAACAGGGCAGGTTATTGTCGATAAATTTAAATTACTTTGAATTTGGGTAATGCTTTTGTAACTATACAAAGCATCAGAATGATCCTGAACATTAAAACTTACTGTTCCGGTATTATCATAGGCAACACCTGCATAAGCCATAATTGTAGTTCCACTGCCTGGTTCGGTCTGAGCACCAGAACCTTCGTAGTTATAAGTAAAAGTATGGTTTGCACCAAGCTGATGTCCCATTTCATGGGCTACATAATCAATATCAAAAGTATCTCCGGCTGGAACATTATCTGAAGGCGAAGTAAATCCGCTTCCTTTGTAACTTGAAGGGCTTCCGCTTGAATCAGTAGTCATATCATTATCACAAACACAACCAATACATCCTGCGTTTCCGCCGCCGCCGGAAGCACCGAACAAGTGTCCAATATCAAAAGCGTCATCAGTTAAAGTGTTATGTAAAGCATTCATCAACTGACCATTCCAAGTAGCTACATAACCATTTGTAGAATCAGCACCAGAACCTCTTAAAGCTGCATCATATGGATCCGTTGAGGCATTATAATAAATAACCTGGTCGTCAGTAGCTATGATATTTAAATGCACTGCCAAATCTTTTTCCATTACTCCATTCACACGAGTCATTGTATTGTTCATAGCTGCTAAAACAAGATTTACATTAGCACTGCTGGTAGCTCCAAAATAATTTGAGTACTCTGCCGTACATGACAACGCTAATCTTAACGTTTTATATTTGGCATTGTTTGCCAACGTAGTGTTCGGAGTAATTTTATCAGAAATGTCATTAGCTAAAGCAACATCATGTGTACTACAGTTAAAAGGTAAT
>DBIH01000110.1:0-617 GCA_002296885.1 Flavobacterium sp. UBA807
TTATCCATGTGGTATTTTTTGGGATAAAATCTTTTTCGTTTTTGACAGTTTTGTCAATGTCGAAAGTTCCGGCACCTACCAGAGTCCATGCGGGTTGATAATAATGTTTTTCTGAAGGATCAATAATTCCAATGTTTAGCTTGCTGTTTTTATGAAGCAATTGCGAAGCAACGGAAAGTCCTGCATTTCCTCCTCCGATAATGAGTATTTGATAGTGAGCTGTCATACCTAAATAATGTTTTTAAATTGATTATATAGGACAATTTTAGCACTTACTGTTCTTAGTTGTAGTGACATAAGTCACACAGCGTGAAATTATTTGAAGAAAATTTCTTTGGCAATGATGTAACAACCCATGATCAATACGAACCAGCCAAAAGCAGGTTTTAGTTTGGCACCTTCTATTTTTTTTGATAGTTGCGTTCCTATAAGCATTCCAAAGATGGCAATGCCGGATATGGTAAGTAGTACTTTGTAATTGACCTCAACACCATTTATCATATCCCCAGTAAAGCCAATCAATGAATTTATAAATATGATAAACAATGAGGTTCCAACGGCTTGCTTCATGGGTAAATCAGCAAAAAAGATAAGTGCAGGAATGATTAAAAATCCGC
>DBIH01000110.1:730-2517 GCA_002296885.1 Flavobacterium sp. UBA807
TGATTAAAAATCCGCCACCGGCTCCTAAAAATCCGGTAACCAAACCTACCAGAAAACCAACAACAGCCAACCGAGTCAGGTTTACAGTAGCCACTATAGGTTGTGATTTGGTTTTTCTTATCATTGAGGTAGATGCGGCTATCATCAGCAAGGCAAAAACCACCATTATCAACAAATTTTTTGATATTTCAAATCCTTGAATATAGCCTAGCGTTGTAGGTATTTTTGATACTAAAGACTTTCTGACGAAGAGTAATGAAATAACAGAAGGAAATGCAAAATAGAGTGCTGATTTGATTTTGAGGTTACCCAGTTTATAGTGTCTGTAAGCTCCTACCATAGCTGTAGAGCCTACAATGAACAGAGAATAACTCGTGGCATTTTCGGGATTTATTTTAAAGAGGTAGACTAAAATGGGTACAGTGAGAATGCTTCCGCCCCCCCCGATTAATCCTAAGGAAATTCCAATAATGATTGATGCTAAATAACCGATGTACTCCATTTTGATAAATTTAGTCGCAAACTTATTGTAAAATATAGTTGTTGACAGTAACTTTTATCACAGAGGGTTACTTTAACAATTCTATTTGATTTCGGTGTAGTTTTAATAAACCCTTTTGCTCCATTTTTTTCAGTAACCTGGAAACTACTTCTCTTGAAGTGTTGAGCTCTATAGCGATTTCCTGATGCGACAAGTTAAGTACTTTGCTATTGCTTACTTCCTGATGTCGTTTTAAATAAAAAACCAATCGTTCATCCATGGCTTTAAAGGCAATATTGTCTACTACGTCTAAAACTTCTTCGAAGCGGCTGCGGTAAGTTTCAATTACAAATTCATACCAAGTACGGTGTTGCATCATCCATTTATCCATTAAAGGTAAAGGCACCATGATCAGTTCTGCATCTTCGACCACCTTGGCCATGATTTGACTTGTTTCATTTTTAGTAGCACAAATCATTGATATGGCGCAGGCTTGACCCGGTTGTAAATAATACATAAAAAACTCTCCGCCGTTATCATCTTCCCTATAAATCTTTATTCTACCACTAATTACTAATACCGTGTTTTTGATATATTGCCCGGTTCGCATTAAAATATCGCCAGCCTTAACATCTTGAATTACTGCATTTTTTTCTATATCATCGACTAGTGAACTTGAGAAAGATGAAAATAATTTTTTAATAGGTTCGTGCATGGAATAAATTTTTGAAAAGTAAAAATACATAAAGATGGCATATTGTATATAGAAATGCCACTACAATTTGTGATTTATTCCTTCGGAAAATTAATAAAATTCGGGACTGTCATTGATGATAAACAGAATAAAATAATTTATAAGTAATCCAAAAGTGATATGAAGATGAGTTAAAAATCTCGCAGGATAGGATTACTTTGAGTAAATTTTCAAAGTTCGATGAACAAAATCAAAATGCATTGACAGAAGATAAAAGAAAATTAATTGGTTCTATATTTTCAAATAATTTCATGTTTGAAAATGAGAACGTTCGAACCGCGGATATTAATCCAATTTTATTAAAAATTTCGAGTTTTAATTGGGGCTGTAGAGATAAAAAGAAAACGGACAAACTCAAAAATTTGAATTTGTCCGTTATGGTGGGCGATGAGGGATTCGAACCCCCGACCCTCTCGGTGTAAACGAGATGCTCTGAACCAACTGAGCTAATCGCCCGCATTCTGCTTGATTGCGAGTGCAAATATAAGGCACTTTTTTATATCTGCAAGTAAAAATCAAAAAAAATTATAAAATTTCTGCTACTACAAAGGT
>DBIH01000245.1 GCA_002296885.1 Flavobacterium sp. UBA807
CCAAGCTTGCTTGAGCATTTTTCAAACGGAGTAAGGGACGCGTTAGGGATAGAAGCAGCTACCATGTAGCGCGGATAGCCCGACCTCGTCTTTGGGACGAGGTAACGCCATAAAACAAAAATCCCAATCTTTGCTTCGCCAATTCGCTTCGCTCGGGTCGACTGGGATAAAATAAAAACCCGCTTCGAAAAGCGGGTTTTATGTAAGTAAGTTAAATAAGTTGTACAAACGTTTATTTTACTTTTTTGATAATTGCTTTGAAAGCTTCTGGGTGGTTCATAGCTAAATCGGCAAGAACTTTACGGTTCAATTCGATTCCGTTAGCTTTTACTTTTCCCATAAACTGAGAATAAGACATTCCTTCTAAACGAGCTCCAGCGTTGATACGTTGGATCCATAAAGCACGGAAATTTCTCTTGTTTTGTTTTCTGTCACGGTAAGCGTAGCTCATTGCTTTCTCAACCGCGTTCTTAGCAACCGTCCAAACGTTTTTACGACGACCAAAGAAACCTTTGGCTTGCTTCATTATCTTTTTTCTTCTTGCTCTTTTAGCAACTGAATTTACTGATCTTGGCATAATTTTTTAATTTTTTTGTAGCAGGCGTCCTGAATTGAATCGAAGGAACTTAATGGGCCATACTCCAAGGTTATGAAATAATTTTTTTAACCTAAAGAATGCTAAAGGCTGACAGCTTTTGGCTGTTAGCTATTAGATGATTCTTAATTGTTGTTTGATGCTTTTCTCATCTGTTGGGTGAACCAAAGCAGCGTGAGTTAAAGCCAACTTACGTTTTTTCGATTTTTTTGTCAGGATGTGGCTTTTGAAAGCGTGCTTTCTCTTGATTTTTCCTGAACCAGTTACTTTGAATCGCTTCTTAGCACTGGATTTTGTTTTCATTTTAGGCATTTTTTCCTAGTTTTTATAGTCAACTTACTTACTTTTTCTGTGAAGCTTTTTCCCGCTCTCCGCGCTACATGGTAGCTGGCTGCGATCGGGGCTAAGCTTATTTCTTTTTCTTAGGAGCAATGAACATGATCATTCTTTTTCCTTCGAGAACCGGCATGGCTTCTACCTTTCCGTATTCCTCAAGATCCTGTGCTAAACGAAGCAATAAGATTTGTCCTTGCTCTTTATATATAATCGAACGTCCTTTAAAGAAAACGAATGCTTTCAGTTTAGAACCTTCTTTAAGGAATTTTTCTGCGTTTTTCCTTTTAAATTCGTAGTCATGCTCATCAGTCTGTGGTCCGAAACGAATTTCTTTTACAGTAATTTGAGTAGATTTAGCTTTTAATTCTTTTTCACGTTTCTTTTGTTGGTAAACGAATTTTCCATAATCCATCAATTTACAAACAGGAGGTTCTGCATTAGGCGAGATTTCAACTAAATCTACTTCCTGTTCTTCGGCCAGACGCAAAGCTTCTGAAAGCTTGTATACTCCCGGTTCGATGTTTTCTCCAACTAAACGTACTTCAGAAACACCACGGATGGCATCATTAATCCTGTGTGCTTGTGTTTTTTCTACTCTAGGCTGTTGGCCTCTGTTGTTTCTAATTGCTATGGCTTTATTTTTTTAATTAAACTTCAAATGTTTTAAGCGATTTTCCTATTTCTTCATTTACCATTTTGGCAAAATCGTCAATAGTAACCGTGATATTTCCTTTTCCTTCCTGCCCTTGACGGCGTACAGAAATAGTTCCGTTTTTTGCTTCTTCCTCGCCAACAATCAGCATATACGGGATTTTTTGAACTTCCGCTTCTCTGATTTTTTTACCAATCGTCTCGTTGCGGTTGTCAATTAGGGCGCGAATTTCGTGAATTTCCAGCAATTCTAAAACTTTTTTCGCATAATTTTCATATTTCTCGCTTAAAGACAAGATGATAGCCTGCTCAGGCATTAACCAAAGCGGGAAATTTCCTGCGGTATGTTCCAACAAAATTGCTATGAATCGTTCCATTGATCCAAACGGTGCACGGTGAATCATGACAGGTCTGTGCAGCTTATCGTCAGCACCTTTATAAGTCAGTTCAAAACGCTCCGGCAAGTTATAATCAACTTGAATAGTTCCTAATTGCCAGCTTCTCCCCAAAGCATCTTTTACCATGAAATCCAATTTCGGACCATAGAAAGCTGCTTCACCATATTCCACAACAGTATTCAGGTTTTTATCACGGGCAGCATTGATAATCGCATTTTCCGCTTTTTCCCAGTTTTCATCACTACCGATATATTTATCCCTGTTTTCCTGATCTCTCAAAGAAATTTGAGCCGTAAAGTTTTCAAATCCAAGCGAACCAAAAACATACAATACCAAGTCGATTACTTTCTTGAACTCTGCATCCAATTGGTCAGGAGTACAGAAAATGTGCGCGTCATCCTGAGTAAATCCACGAACACGTGTTAATCCATGCAACTCTCCCGATTGCTCATAACGGTAGACCGTTCCGAATTCCGCATAACGTTTTGGCAAATCTTTATAGGACCAAGGTTTGTTGTTATAAATCTCGCAGTGATGCGGGCAGTTCATAGGTTTTAATAAAAACTCTTCACCTTCAGCCGGCGTATGGATTGGTTGGAAACTGTCAGCACCATATTTGGCATAATGCCCCGAAGTTACATACAATTCTTTTTGCCCGATATGTGGTGTAACTACTTGCTCATAACCGGCCTTTTTCTGTGCTCTTTTCAGGAATTGCTCTAATCGGTCTCTAAGTGCAGCTCCCTTTGGCAACCACAATGGTAAACCTTGCCCAACTTTTTGTGAAAAGGCAAAAAGCTCTAATTCTTTTCCAAGCTTTCTATGGTCACGTCGCTTAGCTTCTTCAAGTAATTCCAAATAATCGGTCAAATCTTTCTGCTTTGGGAAAGAAACTCCGTAAACACGTGTCAACTGCTTGTTCTTCTCATCGCCACGCCAGTAAGCTCCGGCAACGCTCATGATTTTCATAGCCTTAATAATTCCGGTATTCGGAATATGACCACCACGGCATAAGTCAAAGAAATTGGAATGATCACAAAACGTAATCGTTCCGTCCTCCAGATTCGAAATCAACTCAGTTTTATACTCGTTGTTTTTGTATATCTCCAAAGCTTCAGCTTTAGAAACCGGACGCATTTTGAACTCGTGTTTCTCTCTCGAAATCTCCAATACTCGGTCTTCAATCTTCTTGAAATCGGCATCCGTTATTTTATGATTCATAAAATCCACATCATAGTAAAAACCATTGTCAATCGCTGGACCAAGCGTTAGTTTAATGCCGGGGAAAATTTCCTCCAAAGCCTGAGCCATTACGTGCGAAGTCGAATGCCAGAAAGCTTTCTTGCCTTCCTTGTCATTCCACGTATATAATATAAGTGAACCGTCAGTGGTCAGTTGGGTTTCCGTTTCAACAGTTGTACCATTAAAGGCAGCCGAAATAACATTTCGAGCTAATCCTTCACTGATGCTTTTCGCAACATCCATCGGAGTTGTGCCTTTCGCAAACTCCTTAACCGAACCGTCAGGTAGTGTAATCTTTATCATTCCTAAAAATTTATAGGCTGCAAATATATAAGATTACCAAAACACATACAATACCAGTAGCATAATATATATAAGTATTTATCAGGAGCACGGCATTCCCTTTGGTTAGGGTAATCCGTCCCGCTGTCCGCTGTATCTTTTTTAGGATTGATATGACTTCGCTGTCGCTCTGTCCAATCCTAAAAAAGGATGCCGCTTCCATCGGGGCTATTAAACATTTTCAGATTTGATTAGCAAAAACTGCTGTTAGGCAGTTTGCACGGGTAGTAAAACCCGATATATCAGCGGATTAAAAAAAGAA
>DBIH01000042.1 GCA_002296885.1 Flavobacterium sp. UBA807
AACCGTGATGTAACCGAAGAAGATGCAGAACGTTATCAGACTATTTATGCCAAAGAAGAAGGTGCGGTTGCTGCGCCAACGGCCGGTCTGCACTTCTCAAAACACCTTTTAAAAAGACTGGAGATCAAAGGAATCAACTTTGCCGAAGTGACACTTCACGTTGGCTTGGGAACTTTCAATCCGGTTGAGGTCGAAGATTTGTCAAAACATAAAATGGATTCCGAAGAGCTTATCATTACTCAGGAAGCCTGTGATATTGTTAATGCAGCAAAGGCTAAAAAGAACAAAATATGCTGCATCGGAACAACTTCAATGCGAGCTATTGAAAGCTCAGTTTCTTCTGCAAGAACCTTAAATCCTTATGTGGGCTGGACAAACAAATTCATTTTCCCGCCTTACGATTTTAGCATTGCCGATTGTATGGTGACCAATTTCCACACACCAAAATCAACTTTACTGATGATGATTTCTGCGTTCTGTGGACACGATTTAATGAAAAAGGCATACGAAGAAGCAATCAAGGAAAAATACCGTTTCTATTCTTACGGCGATGCCATGTTAATATTATAATACAAATCCCAACAGCAATGTTGGGATTTTTTTATGAGCTATTTCCCGCTTTCCACTATATCTTTATACCTAACAGGTTTTAAAAACCTGTTAGGTATAAAGGATGCCGTTTCAATCGGGGCTAAAACAAACTTTGTAACTCTGTCACTTTGCCACTTTGCTACTTTTCAATACTTTTACGCTTTAAATAAACACAACAATGGCCTTCCAAAATACCCGCAAATTTGCACAACAACTCGATGCTCAGGACGAATTAAAACACTACCGAAACGAGTTTATTTTTCCACAACACAACAACAAAAACGTAATTTACTTTACAGGAAATTCGCTGGGCTTACAACCTAAACGCACAAAAAAATATGTTGATGAAGTGATGAAAGACTGGGCAGAATTGGCAGTCGAAGGTCATTTTTATGCCGACAAACCCTGGTGGGATTATCATGAGCGTTTTGCTGCTCCGCTAAGTAAACTGGTTGGCGCAAAACCTTCGGAAGTTACGGTAATGAACACACTAACAGTAAATCTGCACTTGCTGATGGTTTCGTTTTACCGCCCAACAAAAACACGTTACAAAATCATCTGCGAGGAAAAAGCCTTTCCATCCGACCAATACATGTTTCAAAGCCAGGTTAAATTCCACGGCTATAAACCCGAAGATGCCATCGTTGAAATCAAAAGAAGGAATGGCGAACACAACATCCGCTTGGAAGATATTATTGCCAAAATAAATGAAGTCGGCGATGAACTGGCATTGGTCTTGATTGGCGGCGTAAACTATTATACCGGTCAGGTTTTCGACATGAAAATCATCACTGAAACAGGTCACAAAGTCGGGGCTAAAGTTGGTTTTGATTTGGCACATGCTGCCGGAAATATAAAACTCGAATTGCACGACTGGAATGTCGATTTTGCGGCCTGGTGCAGCTACAAATACATGAACTCCGGACCGGGAAATGCTTCGGGTTGTTATATTCATGAAAAGCATCACACCAACAAAGACCTAAACCGTTTTGGAGGCTGGTGGGCGCAAAACAAAGAACGCCGTTTCCTGATGGAACCAACATTCGACCCAATTGCAAATGCCGATGGCTGGCAGGTAAGTAATCTGCCAATTCTATCTTTAGCGCCTTATCTGGCATCAGTCGAGATGTTTGCCGAAGTCGGAATGGAAAAGCTAATCGCAAAAAGAAATCAGATTACAGCCTATCTGGAATTCATACTTCATGAGATTGACAGTCAGATTGAAGGGACAGAATTCGAAATCATCACTCCATCCAATCAGGAAGAAAGAGCATGCCAGCTTTCCGTTTTCCTTCACGGACAGGGAAGAAGCCTTTTTGATTATCTGATGAAAAACGGTGTGATTACCGATTGGCGTGAACCCAATGTAATCCGATTGGCACCCGTTCCATTCTATTGTTCTTACGAAGATATGTACGATTTTGGACAAATACTGAAACAAGGAATTTTAACATCAAAATAATTTGATTTTTGAAAAACAATTCGTTGATTTGTAGCTAATTATTAACTCAATACCATTAAAATGAAATTAAAACTACACTTTGTAATCTCAGCATTGATTACTTTATCATTTGCAGCAAATGCGCAAGTTTCTGATAAAGAAGGAGCTGCACGAGAATGGATAACAAGCCATGCCAAAGATTTAAAATTAAAAGCAACAGACAAATTTAAACTGTCCTTTGTTTTCAAAAGTACTGCCGGAGAAACACTTCGTTTCCAGCAAATGTTAAATGATGTGCCTGTATATCAGTCAGAAATTGTAGTAAATTTCAATCCAAGTAACGAAATTGCATTCACAAATGACTCTCATGATACTACTGTTGAAAATATTTCGACCACACCTGCAGTTTCTAGAGAGGCCGCTTTGAATGCGTCAAAAGACAATTTAAAATTCACCTGTGATTATACCGTTGCAGAGAATAACTTATTTGTAACAAAAATCAACGACCAGACTAAACTGGTTTACAGAGTTGTTACCAATCCTTCTTCAGGTTCAGGAAGCTGGGAAGTAATGGTTGATGCACAGTCTGGAGCAGTTTTAAGCACAAAAGATGTTGCTTTATACGAACACAAAAAAGACCATGCATTCAACTTAAGAAAAACAAATCCTCCGGTTTCAGCTATGGCTCCTACATCTTTTGTACCGGGAACAGCGATGGTATTTATAACAGATCCATTGTCTAAGACAAGATCGGTTTATGGTGCTACAGGATATACAGATAATAACGATGCCGATAGTGCACAATTGACCGCTGCAAGAACTGCAGTAAATTTACCTGAAATCGATTTGACATCTGGAGTTTATAAATTAAAAAGCTCTTATGTAGAAATTACCGATTTCGAATCACCAACAACAGGTTTGTTCACTCAGGCAACAAGTGCCTTTAACTTTACAAGAGCTAACAACGCTTTTGAAGCAACTAACGTATTCTATCATTTAGATTTCAGTTTAAGATACATCAATGAAACCCTTGGAATTACATGTAGACCAGCTCTTAACGGAGGAGTTCTTAGATTTGACCCATCCGGATTAAGCGGAGCGGATAACTCACATTACCTGCCTTCTACCGATCAGATTTCTTTTGGTGAAGGATGTGTTGATGATGCAGAGGATTGCGATGTTATCTGGCATGAATTCGGTCATGGTATCCACGACTGGTTGACTAACGGAAGTGCTGCAAGCCAAATAGGTGAAGGAAATGGAGATTATTGGGCTGTATCTTACAGCAGAAGCTTCACCGACCAATGGACTCCTGCAGATGACCAATACCAATGGGTATTCAGCTGGGATGGTCACAATACTTGCTGGGACGGTAGAAGAGTAGATACTTCTAAAATCTATCCAACAGACCTTGATGGTGAAGTTCATGACGATGGTGAAATTTGGGTGGCTGCCTTAATGCAGATTTGGGATGTAATCGGAAGAAACAAAATGGACAGAGCATTTTTAAATGGTATAGCATTAACTACTTCTTCAAATAACCAACAAACCTGTGCAAGAGCTGTAAGACAGGCTGCTATTAACTTAAATTATCCATGCGCTGACATTCAGGTATTCACACAAAAATTCACAGACAGAGGGTATGTTATGCCAGCTTTGACATTGACTATGGCTGCTATCGCAAACCAAACCGTTACTGCTGATGCGTCTAATACGTATACATTACCAAGTTATGCAACTTTGGCTAATCCAATAACCGATAATTGTGATGCTGCTTTAACTCAGGCTCCTGTTGTTGGTACTGTTTTAGCTCCTGGAACATATACAATTACAATGACTGCAACAAGTGGTGCGTCAACTGTAACAAGAAATTTCACACTTACGGTATTGCCTTTCCTTGGTGTTACCGAGTCAGTGAAAAATCACTTTGTATTATATCCAAACCCTGCTGCTAATGTGTTAAATGTTAAAGGTGAATTCGACAGCAATGAAAGCGTAACAATCTCTAATATGTTAGGTCAGACAGTTTTAAGACATGCAGTAGGTAGCAACGAGGAAAGTATCAACATCTCTTCTCTAAGTAAAGGTGTTTACAACGTATACTTCAACAATGCTAAAGTGACTTATAAATTCATAAAAGAATAATATTTGCAAAAGATAAATTCAAGGAAGCCATCTCTTTTTAGGGATGGCTTTATTTTTTATAAATGTTTTTCAAATGACTTTGCAACTCTGTAACTTTGCGACTTTGAAACTTTAAAATAATGACGAAACAACAAATCATCGATACGTTTGACCCAAGCCAACCGGGCTTAGCCGACGCAACCGTTTTTGGATTACCCTTCTCTTCAGAACAATCAGAAATCATAGTTATCCCCGTGCCATGGGAAGTAACCGTAAGCTACGGAGCCGGTGCTTCTGAAGGACCAGAAGCTGTGCTTGATGCTTCTTTCCAGGTTGATTTATGTCATCAGGACTTCCCTGAGTTATGGAAACTCGGCATTTTTATGGACGAAGCACCAGAGCATTGGAAAATTAATTCAAATGCCTACAAAGCAATGGCACAGCCCATTATTCAGGCATTAGAAGCTGGAGAAGATTTGAACAATCATCCTGCTTTATTGGCTGATTTGGCAGCTATCAACAAAGTATGCCGCGACCTCCACACAGAAGTAAAGGAAAAAGCATTGTATTGGATGAAGCAGGGCAAAAAAGTAGCACTGCTTGGTGGCGATCATTCTACGCCCTTAGGTTATTATGAAGCTCTGGCAACACAATATGATAATTTCGGAATTCTACACCTCGATGCACACATGGATTTGCGAATTGCCTACGAAGGCTTTACGTATTCGCATGCGTCAATTATGTATAATGCGCTACAAATTCCCCAGATTTCAAAGATAGTCCAGATTGGTATCCGCGATTTCTGCGAACAGGAAGTCGAAGTAACCAATCAACAAAAAGGGAGGGTTGTCGTTCATACGGATGCTGATTTAAAAGCTGAAACTTTCGATGGCAGAACCTGGGCACAGCAATGTGATGCCATCATTGCGGCTTTACCTCAAAAAGTCTGCATCTCTTTTGATATCGACGGAATGTACCCATGGTATTGTCCAAATACAGGAACGCCAGTCCCAGGTGGATTTTCATTCGAACAGGCAACCTACCTGTTCAACAAGTTAGCTGCAAGCGAAAAGGACATTATCGGTTTCGACTTAGTAGAGGTGGCTCCCGGAGAAAATGACGACTGGGACGGAAATGTTGGAGCCCGAATGCTGTTTCACATGTGTGGTGTTTTGGCAAAGAATAACGGACTGAATGTTGGAAAGAAGATAAATTTCCAAACTAAACAATAACTGAATATTCTATAAATTTCCGCTTAAATCTTGTAAAAAGCATAAAAGAATTGTGGTGTTACTTTGTACAATAACCTTTAAAACTTTTATGTCATGAAAAATGTACTAATGATTTTAACAGCGGTAATGATACTTACTTCTTGTAAAAATACGGATAAGCAAGGGGCAATAACAGAAGCAGATGCTCATCAGGCTACAATTGATTCAATGAAAGCAGTTGCCGAAAAACAACGTATCATCGACTCAATGAAATTGGAAAATGAAAAAGCAAAACCGGTTGTTGTTCAACAAACCACTACAACGCAAACTACCACTAGAAAAAAATGGAGTGGTGCTGCTAAAGGTGCTGTAATCGGTGCAGGAGTGGGGGCAGTAACTGGGGCAATTGTCGATAAAAAACATCCGGGTCAGGGTGCAGTTATCGGAGGCTTGGCTGGTGCAGGTGTAGGTGCCGGTACAGGAGCCATCCTCGACGATAAGAAGAAAAAGTAAATGCCATATATTACTTATTTTAAAACTCTTTTAGTTAATTCTAAAAGAGTTTTTTATTAGTGCTTCAACGCTCTCTTCTTAATCATACCGCCTTTAGTATCTTTCACACTATTCATTACGACAAAGGCATCGGGCTCAATTTTTTGTATTTCGGTGTTGAGCTTATTCAATTCTAATCGGGTAATTACAGTATAAATAATATCAACTTCCTTGGTCTCACCACGTTTGCCATAACCGCGTTTACCGCTATAAACCGTAACCCCACGCCCCATCGTGTTAATAATCATCTGTCGCATTTCCTCACTCCGCATCGAAACTATCGTTACACCGATATATTCATCAATACCTTCTACAATAAAGTCCAATGTTTTCGATGCCGATAAATAAGTAATCATCGAATATAATGCAATTTCAATGCTTAGAAAATATGCCGCAGCCGAAAAGATCAGCACATTAATCAGTATGATGATATCCCCGATGGTCGTACCCAGCTTCCTGCTCAGATAAATAGCTAAGACCTCGGTGCCGTCAATCACAGCTCCGCCACGAACCGATAATCCAATGCCTGCACCAAGAAAAAAACCGCCAAACACTGCAACTAATAGATTATCGGTTGTCACATCAGGGAAATGTACTGTAGCCAGACAAAGAGAGAGCCCGGCAATGGCAAGAGCTGTTTTAATGGCAAACACTTTTCCCATTACTTTATATCCCAAAAGAATGAATGGGATGTTAATCCCGATGATCAGTAAATACAATGGTATTTTTGTAACTGCAGAAATCAGTAAAGAAATACCGGTTGCTCCACCATCAATAAAATGATTGGTAAGCAGGAAACCTTTAAACCCAAATGAAGCCGAAAAAATACCGACAGTAATCAGGATGAAATCTTTGATATGGCGTCGGGCCAAAATCAAAAACTCCCGATACCCTTTCGCCAAAACATAATCAGAAACAGGTTTGGCATCAGATTCTTTATCGGTTTGCTTTAGCGTCGTTCGGATAATTATTTTCTTCCAAATCGAATTCATACGGATTATTGCTTGGTGTTCCGTAAATATAGCCAAAAGATTCTTTTAACTAAAAACACTATCAAAAAAACAAAACACAAAGCCTGAATTTATTGATGTTTTTAAAATATATTTTAATTTTTAATAAAAAATTATTGTTTATCAATAAATATTTATTAAATTTGCCTTGTTAATCTTTAAAAACAACAACTTATGGAAATTAGTTCTAAACAAATCCTGAAAGCATTAAACATTCTTTCCTGGATTATTTTTGTTGGTATTCTTGTTCGCACCGGAGCCTACATCTTCAACATGATCTTTCTACTAACAAGTAATCCGTTTGGAGGAGATTATTTTTGGGATGGTGCCGATTTATCCAAACTATTAGCATTTGACCGTGGCTATTTTATGGTAATAACATTACTCATGATAATTGTTTCTGTTTTTAAATCATTGCTGTTTTATTGGATTATAAAGATTTTGCATGATAACAAAGTCGATATGCAGCAACCATTCAATAAAGAAGTATGCCGATTTATTTTCAAGCTTTCGTATGCCTCTTTGGCAATAGGATTGTTTTCGGGCTGGGTCGCAGGTTATTCAGAGTGGTTGGGTAAAAAAGGAGTCTTAATGCCAAGCATGGAATCTATGCATGTTGATGGGGCAGGTGCGTGGTGGTTCATTGCGGTAATTTTATTTGTAATTGCGCATATCTTTAAAAGAGGAATTGAAATCCAAACCGAAAACGAATTAACAATATAAGCCATGGCAATAATTGTAAACTTAGACGTAATGATGGCAAAGAGAAAGATGTCACTAAACGAACTTTCGGAAAAGGTTGATTTGACTTTATCTAATCTTTCCATCTTAAAAACAGGTAAGGCAAAGGCTATCCGGTTCAGTACGCTTGAAGCAATTTGTAAAGCTTTGGATTGTCAGCCCGGAGATATTTTGGAATTTGCAAAAGATGGGTAATAGTTATTCTATTTCTTTAAGATTAATAATTGTTCTTGCTCAAATAATGCATTTTAAAGAATGACAATTCGTTACATTTGTTTACCAAACATTCTCGACATGAAATTACTAAAGAAAATAGCCCTGATTCTTATAAGTTTGATAATTCTTATTGCACTTGCACTGGTAATCTATCTTCAAACGACAAAACCAATATACGAAGGAGAAGAAAATCTGGGCAACATCTCAAAACCGACTACTGTTTACTTTGATGAATACGGCGTCCCACATATTTATGCCGACAACCAAAAAGATGCCATGACAACGTTGGGTTATGTGCATGCTCAGGATCGATTATGGCAAATGGAATTGATGCGACGCATTGCTCCCGGCAGGCTTTCTGAAATCTTTGGCAGCAAACTTTTAAAAACAGATAAATTCTTTGCCGGAATTGGCATCGATGAAAATTCGAAGGAGGCAGTTGCCAATCTTGATAAGAACTCACAGTCCTATATTTTGGCAAATGCCTATCTCGACGGAATCAATCAATATATTGAGCAGGGTACAAAGCCTGTTGAGCTGAGATTATTGGGAATCAAACAGGAAAAATTCACACTGAAAGATGTTTACAATATCTTCGGGTTTATGTCATTCAGCTTTGCGATGGCACAAAAAACAGATCCATTACTGACTGACATTCGAGACAAGTTTGGAATGGATTACTTAAAAGATTTTGGAATCAATGGTGAATTGGGAACTAAACAATTAAAATCGTTTCAAGGAAAATATAAAGAATATTCAGAGATTTCAAAATCGGTTGCAGGTTTATTGGAATGTTCACCAATTCCAGCTTTTATTGGAAGCAACAGCTGGGTAATTGGCGGAGCCAAAACCAAAAACGGAAAAGTGATTCTGGCCAACGACCCACACATCATGTATTCACAACCCGGGACCTGGTATGAAGCGCACATAAGCTGCCCTGATTATGAGATTTATGGTTATTACATTGCCGGTACGCCGTTTCCGCTTTTAGGTCATAATCACAATTATGCTTACGGACTGACGATGTTCGAAAATGATGACGTCGATTTCTTTGCGGAAGAGGATAATCCTAATGATAACAAGCAATACAAAACAATTGATGGTTTTAAAAATTATACCTACAAGCAGAAAATCATCAAAGTAAAAGACAGTGCTGATTTTAAATTAAATGTAAAAGCTTCCATTCACGGACCAATAGTAAATGGACTTCTGGATGGATTAAAATCGGAGAAATCGGTAGCGATGTCATGGATTTATACGCAGCAGAAACCCGAGCCGAAGGCGAACGGAGCGAAGCTAAACGAAATCCTCGAAGCGGTTTATCAATTATCCCATGCGAAAGATTTGGAAAGCTTCCATAAAAACATCGAGCTAATTAAAGCTCCGGGATTGAATATCATGTATGGTGATGCCAAAGGAAACATTGCTTGGATAACTTCCGGTAAATTGTATAAAGTCGACAAATCGGTCAATACTAATTTCATTTTAAATGGCGCAAACGGAATCGATGACAAAAAAGAATGGCTGCCTTTTGCCAAAAATCCCGCGGCGATAAATCCGGATTGGAATTACGTGTATTCTGCAAACAACCAACCCGAAGCAATTGACGGTTATCTGTATCCGGGTTATTACCTGCCAAAAGACCGGGCGACTCGTATTGACGGATTGCTGAGTCCAAAAAACAATTGGACCAAGGAAGATGTTTCCAAAATGATTACTGATAACACTTCTGCAACAGCCGAAAGTGTTGTGGCAAATATGACGAAAACTATAAATCCTGCCTTACTCTCAGAAAACGAAACGAAAGCCTTAACTGTTTTGAAAAACTGGAAAGGTTCTAATGAGTTGGAAGATATCGCGCCAAGCATTTATAACAAATGGATTTATTTTTACCTGAAAGATACTTTTGAAGATGAATTGGGCGAGGAAAGTTTCAACTTATTGCTGAGTACTCATATTGTTAAACAAATGATTGCTGCGCAAAGCCAAAATGCAGCTTCGCCTTGGTGGGATAATGTTAATACAAAAGAAAAGAAAGAAACCCAATCCGAAATATTGACGCAATCATTCAAGGAAGCTGTTGCCTCATTAGAAAAGCAGTTAGGTTCTGATGTAAATGATTGGCAATGGAAGAAAATCCACAAAGTCGAATTCCAGCACCCAATTGGAAAAGTAAAATTGTTCAGTAAATTCTTCAACGTTGGTTCGTTCCCAATCTCAGGCACCAATGAGGTAATCAATAATCAATTGTTTATTTATTCTGATGATGCCGAGATATTGGCTAAAGGCGGCCCATCAACAAGGCGCATCATCGATTTTTCAGATATTGAAAACAGTTGGAGCGTTCTGCCAACCGGACAATCGGGCAATCCGATGAGCAAACATTATGACGATCAATCCGAACTATTTGTCAACGGAAAGTTCCGTAAAATGAAACTCAACAAAGCTGAAATCATAAAAACAGCAACCAAATTGGTTTTCAAACCGAAAGAATGATGAAAATCATTCGTCTATTCGAGGCTAATACTTAAATTTGCACAACCGTTTTAAAAATTTAAATGCAGACTCCTCAAAAAATTGCTGTTGTTGGTTCGGGCCTGGTCGGAACTTTATTAGCAATTTATCTAAAGCGACAAGGCCATACCGTTCATGTTTATGACCGCAGCCCGGATATTCGTACGATTGAATTCTCGGGACGTTCCATCAATTTGGTGATGTCAACCCGTGGCTGGAAAGCAATGGAAGATGTCGGCTTGGATGATGAAATCCGAAAGATTGGAATTCCGGTGGACAAACGCGCCATCCATTTAAAAGACGAAAAACTCAATTATCAATACTATGGGAAAGACGGTGAAGCTATTTTTTCACTGTCACGCGGAGTCTTAAACCGAAAAATGATTGACCTGGCAGAAGCCGAAGGTGTTGAGTTCTTCTTCGAGCACAAAATCTGGGATGTTACTTTGGCTACATCAACGCTTCATATTGGAGATTCCGAAAGAGGCGAGTGGACAGAACTAAAGTATGACAAATGCTTTGGTGCCGATGGTGCTTTCTCAAGAATCCGTCACCGAATGCAGCGTCAGAGCATGTTTGATTACTCGCAGGAATTCATGAAGATTGGTTACAAGGAATTACATATTCCCGCCAATCCTGACGGAACACATAAAGTGGATAAAAACTCGCTGCATATCTGGCCTCGCGGGAATTTCATGCTGATGGCATTGCCCAATTTGGACGGAACTTTTACCTGCACCTTGTTCATGCCTTTTGAGGGAGAGAATTCGTTTGAACAATTGAAGGATGAGAAGGCTCTGGTTCATTTCTTTGCCGAATTTTTCCCCGATACCAAAGAAGTTATTCCCGATTTAGTCGAAGATTTTTTCAAAAATCCAACCAGTTATTTGGTCATGATGAAATGTTACCCTTGGACATTTGAAGATAAGGTAGCGCTGATTGGTGATTCAGCTCACGCCATTGTTCCGTTTTACGGTCAGGGAATGAACGCCGGTTTTGAGGATATTACTGTTCTGAATGAAATGATAGTAAAATACGGAGACGACTGGAAAACAATTTTCGAGGAATATCAAAAATCGCGAAAACCCAATGCCGACGCGATTGCCGAACTTTCGTTGCGGAACTTCATCGAAATGAGTACCAAAACTGCCGATGAAAAATTTCTGTTGCAAAAGAAAATCGAAAAATGGTTTTCGGACAAGCATCCCGATAAATGGCTGCCACTTTACAGCCGCGTGACGTTTAGCCTTCACCCTTATTCAGAAGCTCTGGCGCTGGGCGATTTGCAAAACAAAATCATGGAAGAAGTGATGCAGTTACCCAACATCGAGGAGAAATGGAATAGCACTGAAGTCGAAAACAAAATCATAGCATTGCTAAAATAATTTAGGAGCTATTTCCCGCTTTCCGCGCTACATGGTAGCCAGCTACAATCGGGGCTATTTGGAAAACTTTCTCCCTTTCCAGATAAAGCTACCAAACAAAGAATAAACTCCAACCAAACTTGAGAAAAAAGGATAGATAATGCTGCTCGCTATCGGCACAAAGAATTTCCCTTTTCGCACATAAGAATTCGATTTATAAAGCAAGACATAATCAACAATGTATTTTATAATAAATGCTCCAAGCAAAATTTTCCAATCCATTTTGCCAACAATCGATAACCAAAAACCAACAACCAAAGATAAATTCATCAGCAAAACAACAATTGCTAAAAATTTCCCATAGCTACTGCTGTATGAAGTCGATTTCCCCGCCCAGCGAACGCGCTGCATAAAGAGGTTGAAAATATCATTTTCGGGTTTCGTTTTAACAATCGAATTATTGTTTTTTAGATAATGAACTTTCTCCGGATTTGAGTTGACAGCCTTTTGCAATAAGAGTACATCATCGCCGCTAACTTTATCGCTAATTCCGCCAAAACCACCAATTTCATTAAAGAATTTTTTGGTGTAGGCAAAGTTAGCTCCATTGCACATAAACGGTTTTCCGTTTCCAAAACTTCCGATAGTCACGCCTTGTAAACTCATCAAATCCAATTGCTGGAAATGATGGAACCAGTTGTTTTTGGCTTTGTACATTACGGTTCCAACAATCATTTCAGGATTGTTTTTCTGTATGTAATTATCTAATGTCAATAACCAATTCTTATTGACAATACAATCAGCATCTGTAGTTACGATCCATTCGTGTTTTGCAATTGGAATGGCTCTTCCCAAAGCATCTTTCTTTGGTGAATTTGACAAAACCAAATTTTCCAAAAGTGTGGTGTCAACTTCCTGATGATGTAAGCGCCATTTATTGTAAATAAAGGTTGAATTGTCCTTTGAAAAATCGTCCACCATCACAATCTGAACCATTGAAATAGGATAATTCAGTTGGGAAAGCGATTGTAAAAGCCTGTCAAGATTCTTTTCTTCATTTCGAAATGGGACAATGATGGTAAAAGCCGTTTTCGGAGTAACATCGGATGCTTCAAAAGATTTTATTTTATTAAATCCTAAAGCTAATTGAATTATTAAAACAGCATAAATCAATAAAACGACCAGCAATACAATCGAAATTATTTCCATTTTGGTTTGAATTTAAGTACATAATAACTCCCGATACCGACTGGTAAAACCACATTTAAGAACCACATCAAAGTCGAAATAAAAACCACAGTCCATTCGTTTACTCCCAATTTTCCGAAGAAAAAAACGGCAACACTTCCTTTTACGGCAAAATCCAAAAACTGGAAACTCGGTAAAGAAGAAGCCAAAAAATAAACCGTTGCGATAGTCGCCATCATCGTTAGATAAGGTAAATCTACATCAAAAGCGAGAAATAAAAAATAGTATTGATGTGAAAAAATCAAATAGCGGCATAATGCCAAAACATTATTCTTATTATGAATCCGCTTCGGTATTTCGTTGATTTTACGAAGTAGTTTTTCAATCGAATAGCCTTTAATCTTTATTTCTTTTGAAAGAAAAGAAACAAGGAGGAAAAGAAAAGAAGTAACAGTAATTGTCAAAGCCCATTTCAAATAACCCAAAATCAGTAAACCGATTGTCCCAAAAATGATAGTGAGAATCATTTGAATTCCGTTACAGATGAGATTTAAAAAAATAATTTTTTTGGTCTTTTTTTTATCGAAATACAATGCTTTTCCTGCGTATTCGCCAAGTCCGTTTGGCGTAAAGATTCCGGCAGTCAATGAACCCAAAACCTGTTTTGTTGCTTCGCCAAGTGAAATCGGTTTTAAAAACGAAACCAGATTTTGCCATTTTACAATCTCAAAAAAACGATTAGCAAAACTGAAAACTAATAAAAATAGGATTCCCCAAAAGCTTGCTTTTTCTTTGACTAAAGCTGTAAATTTCTCCCAGTCGAGTTTGTCATTATTTACTAACTGCTGATAAATAAAATAAAAAGCAGCAGTTACAATCAAAAGTTTGATTAGAAAAACGATGAATTGCTTAGCTTTGTGTGAAACTGTAATCATTGTTACAAAAATACAATTTGAAGATGAGACAATTTGAAAATTTGAAAATGTTTTTGAGTAACCCGACAACCAGCAACTGACAACCAGTAACCAAATGAACGAGCGCATCATATTAGGAATTGACCCGGGAACCACCATCATGGGATTTGGGTTGATAAAAGTCGTAAACAAGAAAATGGAATTCATTCAGCTAAATGAATTAATTCTGAGCAAATATGATGACCATTATACCAAACTGAAAGTCATTTTTGAACGTACTATCGAGCTTATAGAAACGCATCATCCCGACGAAATTGCGATTGAAGCGCCATTTTTCGGAAAGAACGTGCAGTCGATGCTGAAACTCGGAAGAGCTCAAGGAGTGGCGATGGCAGCTGGTTTATCAAGACAAATTCCCATCACCGAATACGAACCCAAGAAAATAAAAATGGCCATTACCGGAAACGGAAATGCCAGCAAGGAACAGGTCGCCAAAATGCTTCAGCAGCTTTTGATGTTAAAAGAACTTCCAAAAAACCTCGACTCGACAGATGGTTTGGCGGCAGCGGTCTGTCATTTTTTCAATTCTGGAAAAATTACAGCAGGCAAAAGCTATTCAGGTTGGGATGCTTTTGTGAAGCAAAATGAAGAGCGTATAAAAAAATAGCCCGAAATTTTTCGGGCTATTTTTTTGTTTACTCATATTTATAATTAAAAGTTCCGTCAGTAACAGTATATACTACTGGTGAAGACGGATCACTTGGGTCTACAACTGCTGTAAACTGAAAGGTGCCTTTTACGATTTTTGTCGAAGTGTTGACACTTGTAATGACAATGGTTCCGTTTTTTGTGGATTCAGAGTCGTCTGTAGCAAGATCAATTAAATCAATGAAATGAGATGGCGGGGTGTCAAAAGTTTCCGGGCCAAATGTATAAGTCCCGACTGCGATATTTGATCTTTTGAGCCAAATGTTGATTTCAGGATTTCCAAAAGTACCACCAGCTCTTCCCTGAAGCATCACATAATCTTCAATTGGATAATAACTCCAAATGTTGGTGGTTGAAAATTCGTTTGTCCCAAATGGGTTGTTGGCCTGAAAAGTTGCGCCATTGATTTTTGCGGTCATTGCCCATCCGGATTCGCTTGAGTCACTTCCACCGGAAGAACAGGAAGCCAAACTTAAAGATAAGGCTAAGAATAAGAGAGAGATTTTTTTCATAAAAATTAAGTTTTGTTTTTGCTAATATAAAATTATAAATGGTATTTAAACTAATTTTACAGAATAAAAAACTGACAATTAAATGTCCGGCATCTATATTCATATCCCTTTCTGTAAGAAAGCTTGCCATTACTGTGATTTTCATTTTTCGACTTCACTTAAAAAGAAAGAGGAAATGGTTTTGGCGTTAGCCAAAGAAATTGTGATGCGAAAAGATGAATTCAAAAATGAAGTTGTCGAAACAATCTACTTTGGTGGTGGAACGCCAAGTATTTTGGAAGTTGCTGATATTCGATTGTTGATTGATACGGTTTATCAAAATTACAATGTCAGTGGTAATCCTGAAATAACAGTCGAAGCCAATCCCGACGATTTGTCGGAAGTACGAATTATCGAATTGTCACAAAGCAAAGTAAATCGCTTGAGTATCGGAATCCAGTCTTTTTTTGAAGAAGATTTAAAATTAATGAACCGCGCTCACAATTCGGCGGAAGCCAAAAAATGTTTGGAAATTGTCACACAGTATTTTGACAATATTTCCATTGACTTGATTTATGGAATTCCGGGGATGAGCAATGAAAAATGGCTTCAGAATATAGAAACTGCATTATCATTCAACATGCCGCATATATCAAGTTATGCCTTAACGGTCGAACCTAAAACAGCTCTTTCTAAGTTCATTCAAAAAGGAATTATTCCACCACCCGACGATGAAGTCGCTCAGGAACATTTTCATTTGTTAATTGACAAGCTCGAAGAAAACGGATTCATTCATTATGAGTTGTCTAATTTTGGAAAAGAAGACTATTTCTCCAAAAATAATTCGAGTTATTGGCTTGGTAAAAAATACCTCGGAATCGGTCCGTCGGCACACAGTTATGATGGAGTTTCAAGAAGCTGGAATGTGTCGAATAATGCGCTTTATTTGAAAGCAATTTTAGAAAATCAATTGCCTTCAGAAACTGAAACTTTGACTAAAACTGACCGTTATAATGAATATGTAATGACGGGTTTGCGGACGATTTGGGGAATCTCATTAGAGCGAATAGAAACGGAATTTGGCAAAAGCTATTTGGAATATCTAAATCAACAAGCCGAAAAATATATTGAAGATCATTTGCTTTTTATTGATGAAAATGTTTTAAGAACAACCAAAAATGGAAAGTTTTTAGCTGATGGAATCGCAAGTGATTTGTTTTTGCTAAATTTGGAATAATGAAAGCATTAATCAACAACACTTTCGAAATCGACTTATCAAAACCCATTGATATTTCAATTCCGTTGACCAACACTGATGCCAATCCGATTGCATGGTATATTGAAAAACCGCAAATTGAACCGGTTCGTTTTGGCGATTGGATTGGAAAAGTTTCTGAAGGAAGCTCGACGAATTTCAATAACATTTTTTTCAATCCGCACGGACACGGAACGCATACCGAATGTCTTGGGCATATCACAAAGGATTTTTACAGCATCAATCAGTGCCTGAAAGAATTTTTCTTTACCGCCGAATTGATTTCGGTTGAACCGGAAATGAAAGGCGAAGATTTATTCATCACAAAAAACCAAATAGAAAAAGCATTAAATGGGACATCTCCCGAAGCAATCGCTATTCGGACTTTGCCAAATTCGGAAAGTAAAAAGCATAAAAACTACTCGAACACCAATCCCGCTTATCTATTGGAAGAAGCGGCGATTTTCATCCGCGAAAGCGGTATCAAACATTTACTGATTGATTTACCAAGTGTTGATAGGGAAAAAGACGAAGGGAAATTATTGGCGCACAAAGCATTCTGGAATGTGAAAGATGTCAATAATCTCAATGCAGACGCTCGTTTGGATTGTACGATTACCGAAATGATTTTTGTTGACGATAAAGTGAAAGATGGAAGCTTCATCCTAAATCTACAGATTGCATCTTTTGAGAATGATGCTAGTCCATCCAAGCCAGTTTTGTATTCTATTTTAAATTCTGAACTATAAATTATAAATGGTTTTTAATTTAAAATTTAGAATTTATAATTTAAAATAATTTTATGATTGAAGTTTCCACAGATAAAAGCAGGCTCAATGTTTCATTCATTCAAAACTTTTTGAAGGATATTTACTGGGCTGCAGGACGAACAGTTGAAGAAGTGCAAACCACGATTGATGCTTCGTTTTGTTTCGGGATTTATCTGGATGGCGAACAAGTTGGTTTTGCCCGCGTTGTTACCGATTATGTTGTGTTTGCCTATTTGATGGATGTCTTTATTGATGAAAAACATCGCGGCAAAGGATATTCTTCCATTCTGATTGATGCCATGATGAATGAGCCACAATTACAACAGGTCAAAATTTGGAGGTTGGCAACTTCAGATGCTCATTTTTTATATGAGAAATTTGGTTTCAAACCCTTGGCAACACCAGAAAAAATGATGGAGAAAGTAATAAAATAAGACAGGCTATGATTACAACAGTAATACCTAAATTGCCATTTATAGACAAACAAGAGACGATAAGTTTTTATGTCAATCAGCTTGGGTTTGCATTAAACTCAGATTATGGAGATTATCTTATAGTAAGCTTGGAAAACGTCGAATTGCATTTCTTTTTATTTAAGGAATTAATTCCTCAAAAGTCTGACTTTATGATTTATCTTAGGATTGATAATGACATTGAAGCCTATTACCGGAAGCTTCAGGATTTAGGGGTGAAAATCCATCCAAACGGGGAGATGGAAAATAAGCCATGGAATCAAAAAGAATTTTCAATAATCGATCCAAACGGAACGTTACTGACTTTTGGTCAATCAATTAAATAACCATGAACATTCAGCAGCTATACGAATTTTG
>DBIH01000224.1 GCA_002296885.1 Flavobacterium sp. UBA807
TGCATAAAATTGATTTTACACCTTTTCTTCAAGAGCTTTAAATGCCAAAGAATGATTTAATTACTGTTGCTACTACAACCAGGAATACACAACTTCCAAACCATGCCGCCGCTACTTTCCCAGTATCAGGATCACCACTATTCCATTTCTGATAAACCTTAACTGCACCGATCAAACCAAGCAGCCCTCCAACAGCATACATCAGGTCGGCCCCTGAATCAAAATAACTGGTTACCATATCAGTTGCCTCTTCGATACCTGCATTGCCATCCTGGGCAATAGCCTGAGAAACCATAATTGTTAGGATAAAAACTGCAGACGGCGTTAGTACTTTTCGCCAGTTTCTTGCTTTTAAAATCAATCTCCTCTTTTTCATACACACTTATTTTAAATAATAATTAATCAGAAAAAACTCCATCCGCTTCCTTACATCCACAACCTTTTCACCTCATCGTCTTCCAGGCGGATGGAGCAATTCAACTCAATTTCATTTGTGATAATATTATTGATTGAAGCTGTGTAGGCAGAATACCTCAACTGGGGATATTCTTTCAGCAGCAATTGAAGACCTGTAATAATTTCTTCTCTGATGTATTCATGCTCCGCATACCGCTGTATACTTTCCTTTATCTTTTCAACCAAGTCAAATGAATCAGTTGAAATATCACCAGTGTAAGCAAGTTTTTCTGGAGATGCTGAACCAGTATCATTAAATAGTGATACTGATTCTTTACCAGTAACAGAGACTTCTTGTTTCAATCCAATATTAGAAGGAAAGCGCTTTTGCAACGCATTTGTTATTAAAGAAATCTCTTTCCTGTAATAAAGCAAAACAATCACAATGTAATAAATGACAACAATAGTCAATAAGGCGGTGGCATAGCTTGCCCAGCTAATTTTTTGTATCATAACACACAATTTTCAAACGCACAAAATCAGCAATAATAAATCTTACAAGTAGTCATGACTACTTTTTGATCAAACCTGGTCTGAGTAATGTTCTTATATTTCCGGTAAGGAAAATAAGGGATAGCAAACAGAATAAAATAACGGTAGAAAACGGGATGAACTGATAAAACGTGCTGACATTATATCGTTGTTCATCATTGAAGAAAAAAAGAAATAAAGAAAATAACATACATATTGCTCCGATAATATTCAACAAATAAATGGAACTGGCCTGTTTTCTTTGCGTAATCAATAAACCCGGAACAAGCAATGCAATACCTGCCATTCCTAATAGTGAATGAATAGTGCCATGCGTTACTCCCATGAGCAAATAAATAATATAAAATCCTCCTATATGCTCACCGCTTATCAGTACTATCATGAAACTGATCATTACAGCTAAAGGATGCGTGATAATATTTTTGAGTGTCATGATTTTAGTATTTATAAAATTTACTTAGTTATGTTGATTTGCTCACACCTTTAATGCAGTACAAGTGTGCGACGCAACGAAGCTTAATAGTTATTCAAATGCCTGGCCCAAAAAAATCTTCTACTAGTTACATGGGCCATTACTATTGCCTACCCATCCAAATACACCAGGCAAAGTAATGTTGGCTGCTTCAGACCCGCCTTCTTCTTTCATTGAAAAGAGCTTTTGATATAAGCCTTGTGGCGTATTGGTTCCGGCAGGTGCCATGCCACCCGGAATATCATACTTTGGAATTACGATTGGCTCACCCGGTCTTACAAAATTAAAAATATGCAAAGCAAAGTCTGTACAATTATTTTCGTCAATATCATACTTGATGGAGTTTTTGAGATACAGCATTTCGTTGATAATTGATTGCAATTCTTCAGGTGTTAACGACATCTTTAATGAGGCATTAAATTCATGGCCAGCATTATCTACAAATTTTCCAGGAATAGGTGCAGGCGTTGCGATAGACTTCCAACCCTGGTTTGGATAAAAGCCAATATTCTGTTGAATACTTTGCGTTCCATTTGATTTTTTTATCTGCAAAAAACTATGACCAGGTGAACCATTTTCCCAATTAAAAAAAGTATTCGGTTCACCATCAACAGGCAGATCTGAAAATATTTCTATACTGCACGTTGAGCCTGCGTCTGCGATGGTGCTGAAACATTTTAAATAGGCATCTAATGCAATTGCCGCCACTGATTCAACAGGTTCATATTCTATCACTCTTGTATCATCAGAAGGTATATCATCGTCAGTCGGCATACCATTGCCATCATCATTATATTCGGGGTAATGTGTTGTTCCTTCAAACGGATCAAGCGGACTGTAATAACCATAACCGCCAGTGCTGCTACCCCCGCCAGTATTTGTTGAACCTCCGTAAATATCATAACCAGTGCTTCCATAAATATCTATTAAACTCATCCAGTCACTCCAACTAATATAAGTAGGATAAATATAGCTTACTACAATAACCTCTGGCAATGTATTGCTGTCGTCAGCTTTTACAAAATCATTGCTGTTGTTATTTTTTTCTTTATTAACTATGAAGCCATTGATTATTTTATGTTGCTTTATTTCCTTTTGCTTTAATGAGCTAATGCGAATATTTCCAGTTAAGTTCTTATTGGTTTTGTCTTTGTTGTCGTTTTTAATATTCACAACAACGCCGCTTAAACAGTTTCCCTTTTCATCCGTATTGATCAATAGAAAGGCTTCTTTTATACTCGTTCCTTTAAAAGGTATTCTTATAAAATTGATGCGACCACTATCCAGTACAGAGCGGATGGCATGATCAAAGTCCACAGTGGATAAAGGAATGTTTTCGAGACTGTCTTTGAGAAATATTTCTACTTTAGAAATATCATGAGCAGTCTTTCCCTGTACTAAATCATTTGATTTTTTGCATGCTGCAAATAATAACAGCGACAATGAAATGATAATGGTGTTTTTCATAACAGCAACTTTTAATGATGATGTAAAAATATGTTGGAGTAACTATGTTTAGAATTGATAAAAGTCAATTAATTAAACCTTGCTTCTGATGCGGCTAAGGGTTTCTTCAGTGATGCCGAGATAAGATGCCAGGTATTTAGATGGTACTCTTTGTATTAATTCAGGATGCTTTTCCATAAGGAAATCATAGCGTTCAAAAGATCGTTGCATTCTTATGGAATATAATCTTTGTTCGCTCAGTGTATAGTATTGTTCTGTAAGAACGCGACCAATAAAATTGAATTCAGGAAATGTTTTATAGATGTGTTGCAACTCGTCATAAGTTATATAATGTATAATGCAATCTTCCAATGCCTGTATGCTTTCATTACTGCTCTGTTGTGTAAAAAAACTTTCTACAGAAATAATCACATCACATTCTTTCATAAACCAGGAACATATTTCTTTATCATCTTTCAGATAGAAACATCTGAGTAAGCCTTTCTCAATAAAGCATATTTCTTTGCTTACCCGGCCCTGCTTTAGTAAGTATTCTTTGCGGGAAAGTTCTTTTGTTTTTAAAACGATGAAAAGGTGATCTTGCAACACCCTTGAGAGTGGGTGAATAGATTGCAGGTAACCAATGAGGTTTTCCATAGCTGACAACTTTAGGTTATAAAATAATTTCTAGCTGCACAAATGTCTTTGCCGGTGTTTCGTTGCGAAAAGTTATCAAATAAAATAAAACAAAACCTGTGCAAACGGGAGTAAAAGTTGTTATATCGGGAGTATGTTTGATATTGGTATTATATCAGCATAAAATTAAAATCATTCGAAGTATTCAATTTATAAAGATTATGATTTCCTGAACCTTTCACTCAATTCCTGTAATCGCTGTATCAGATGGTCATATTCAAGTGTTTCTCCGTAAATCATATTCTCTCTCATTTCTTCGTAATCTTTTTTATAACTGTCTCTAACATCTTCAGGGGGAAGGAATGTAATGGTTGTTTTATCAAGTGTGTTATAATCCATCCAATTGAACCTTGAATATTTTGAGCGATGGGCAACAATGGCATCATACAATACCAGATTCTCCAAAGCCATTTTCCCATATTCAGTGTCCATTATTTTCTCAATATCATATAAATGGCGTGACATTCTATCAGCCCTGATGGTTTTACCTGCAACAGGTTTCAGAAATTCTTCATGTAACAAAAATGTCTTTTCCAAAAATGTTTTTTGTGGTTCCATTACTGTTACATCAAATGCTGTTTCAGCATAAGCGGGATTAGGGTAAATCTCAAACAGTAAAGACTGTACAGGCATAACACTATGTGGCTCATTCAACGATCTTACACCTACTTCAATCTTTACCTGGTCTTCGAGGTAAGGGTTTTTATCATACAGCGATCCATATTTTACAAACAGTGTTTGTGGATCAGTATCAGGCATATCATCTTTTACAATGGCAGCTTCAACAATGATTGTTCCGGCTACAATACCCATTGTTGCAAATTCATTTTCCAATGCCTCTTTCAGATTTTCACTCGTATAAGCACATCCTTTTTTCTTTAATCTTGCCAGGTAGCCACTTCCGGGATTTTCTTCATACTGCATTCCAAAAGCTTCGGGGCTTAATGCAATATCTATATCTTCTGAAAATCGCTCTATCAGTTTCCAGCACTTGCTTAGTGAAGTACCACCTTTAAATACAAGATGCTTTGCTGCTGGTATTTGAAACAAAGCTTTTAAGGTCAATGTTACCCACCAATCCTTTTCAATTGCTTTTGCCTGTATACCACTTTTAAATGCAGCCTGGTCAATACTAATCTTTCTTTGTTCATCCGTTAAGTTTAGCCATCCTGTCATCAGTGCTTTCTTTTAGAAGTTTAACAATATAGTCATTAACCTTTGCCGGTGCAAGTTTCAGGTCATGCCGCAGCTTTTTTGGATCTTCTTTTAGCAGTAATGCTTTAATACGCTCTTTACTTGTTGCATCTATTTTAATCGTATTAATATCTTCCAATGCCTGTATTACCAAACTGCTTATTTTACCTATCGTGGCAAGTTTCTTTGGCTTGGTTGCTTTGAACTTAATAAATGTGTTCCCTACTTTTATTTGTCTTGGCGCTCCATCTGTAAGATACACAAGCTTTGTAGGTACCTGTGTTGTTAATCCCAGTTTATGCAGAGCATAAGCTCCTGCAGGTTTTATGCGTACTTTTTCTTTTTTAGCGATGGCTTCGGCAATGACTTCTGCTGATGGATAAATAATACCAAACAAAGGGTCCTTTTTTGGTTTTACATAAATGCCATGCGCAAGTCGCTGTATCTTTTCTTCCTTGGTCAATCTTGACAGGGCCATCTTTATAGCTCCTTCACTGCCCTCTCCACGGAAGTCAATGGGAAAAATAAGATCACCCGGCTTATATCTTGCCAGGGCTCTTTCAATATTGTTGTGCAGTGTTGCCATTGTTACAAAAGTACGCAAAAAGGTAACAAAGCAACGTATAAAATGTTACAATTTTACGCAAAAAGGTAACAAAATATATTGTAAATAGCTTATTATCAAACACTAATGAAAAATAGGCTCGTAAGAAGAAGTGAAATGAAAAAATTAATGCCCTGAAACTATGCGTCGCACAATAGCTCGTTTGAGTTTGACAGTATTTTTATGAGCCTGGTATTAATAACAGATAGCAGCATCGTTGCGTCGCACACTTCAACACCTGTGCCGAAATGAGCAAACAGAGTGGACAGTATGATGCAAGCAAATCAATAAGTCTAACAATTTGTTGAACTATTATAAACATCTGTTTTATGCGAGTATAGATTCAATCTTTTGTTGAATTATACCAAGCAATGCTGTATCAATTTTTGCTAATTGCTTTTCATCCTGGTGGTGCATCGTTACTGCACGATAACTTCCTTCTTCATCCGGTTCAAAGAAAACTTCTGTTTCATTTATCAGTACAAGAAACTTGTGCGAATAACCTTGTAAAATTAACCGGGCTTTGAAATGATGTTCCTGCCCTTTATAATTAACGCTTAACGTAAATTCATCTGTCATACATTAGTAACGGTTACGATCCCTGTTATATCCACCTTTGTTGTTTCCGCCACCCTTGTTGCCACCACGATAACCGCCACCCGTATTGCTCTTTCTTTCTTCTGCTACTTTAACGGTAAGACGTCTGCCGCTCAATTCAGAGTCACTTATTTCTTTCATTGCTTTTTCTGCCGCTGCATTGTCAGGCATTTCCACAAATCCAAAGCCCCGGCTCTTCCCGGTTTCTTTATCGTGAATTACCCTGGCGGAAATTACTTCACCAAATTCTTCAAATAGTTCTTTTAATTCCTGGTCGTCCACATCAAATGGAAGACCTGCTATAAAAAGGTTCATTGCTGTATTTTTAATAAAAGTACAGAACTTATAATGATCCTGCTTTATGGTAATATGAAGTTTACAGCATAATAATCGACATATTATAACTAAAATGGCACTCACTATTTTTATATACCATTACTACCGCAGCAAGAAAGAGGAATGAAATCTGTAATTAAAAGTTTGTAAAAATTAAAGTAATTCATAAGTTTACATCCGCAAAAGGGGACAAACGACATCCCTTATAGCGAATGAAAACTTAAATGATAAGATCATACGGCTATATTGAAGACTTTATCAATGAATTACGTTCCAATGGAAGGTATGCCTTTTCATTACCTGAGGTGCGGAAACAATTTGAACAGTCTGACGAAGCGATTAAGAAGGCATTACAACGTCTTAAGAATAAAAAAGAGATTGCTTTGGTACGAAATGAATTCTATGTAATAATTACCCCGGAATACCGGAGTAAAGGCATGCTTCCTCCATCTTTATTTATTGCAGAACTGATGAAATTTTTGGAAAAAGATTATTATGTAGGTCTCTTAAATGCAGCGGCTTATTATGGAGCAGCCCACCAGCAACCTCAATCTTTTTCAGTAATCACAATAAAACCAAGTTTAAGGGATATTAATAACGACAACTTGAAAATAAACTTTTATATAAAGAAGGAATGGGCTAAAAGTGATATAGTTGAAAAGAAGGTTGATACAGGATATATAAACGTTTCATCGCCGGAATTAACCGCACTGGATCTCGTATATTATTTTGATCAGGCAGGAGGACTTAACAGGGTTGCCACAGTGCTGGAAGAACTATGTGAAAGTATAGATGCTAATAAAATACTTGATCTCGCAAAACGGTATGCTCCTATAACTTCGGTTCAGCGTTTAGGCTTTCTGCTTGAAGAGATTTTGAATAGGCAGGATTTAAGCGATCCAATAAAAGACTACCTGAAAACAGTGAATTATTTCCCGGTATTATTACGGCCACAAAAGGAAAAGCCTGAGATGATAACTGGTAATGAGTGGAAGGTGGTGCAAAATATAGAAATAGAAACAGATTTATGATTCCACAGGCCTATATAACCGCATGGCGTAAAAAAGCTCCCTGGCAGGAGGATTTCCAGGTAGAACAGGATCTGGTAATTGAGCGGGCTTTAATGGCGATATATGGCGATCAATATTTAAAAGAGAGATTAGCATTTAGAGGCGGCACTGCATTACACAAATTGTATCTGTCACCTGCAGCAAGGTATTCTGAAGACATAGATTTAGTGCAAATTACAGCAGAGCCATTCGGGCCGGTTATGGATAAGCTTCGTGAGGTATTATCTTTTTTGGACGATAAACCAATGCGCAAGCAAAAGCAGCACAATAACACCATGATCTATCGGTTTGATTCAGAAAGTGGTATTCCATTGAGGTTAAAAGTAGAAGTAAATTGCCGTGAGCATCATACCATTTATGGTATTCAGGAAGTAAAACACGTTATGCAATCTGAATGGTTTACTGGTGAAGTTCTAATACCAACTTATGAGTTAGCCGAATTATTAGGAACTAAAATGCGTGCTCTGTATCAGCGGCGTAAAGGAAGGGATTTATTTGATATGTGGTTTGCAATTAGACAAACTAATGTTGACACAGGCAAAATTATAGAGGCAAGGAACTTCTATATGAAAGAAGAAGGTAACAATGTGGCACAAAGCGAATTCCTGGAGAACATGGAAAAGAAAATTACAGATCATGATTTTTTAGCTGATATGGAAGGTTTATTAAGACCGGGAGTATCTTACAATATCACCAACGCTTACGAATTTGTAAGGAAGGAACTCCTGGAAAAAATTTAAACACTGCATACTTCATGAAAATATTTATGTGATTTTTCACACCCCTTTATGTGATTTTTCACATTGTTCAAATGCCATCATTTACTTTACTTGCACTGCTGTTCAGCAATATGTACTCCGCTAACCTCTAAAAGTAGTTGCTTGCTTAACCAAAACACCAGCATTGCTTAAATCCGCAGCAAATAAGTTATGGGAGAATTTTCAAAACGTATTGGAGATGTTGGCGAAGAAATCGTAGTAGATTTTCTTGCCTTAATTGGATGGCATCAACCCGTTCGCAATATTGATATTCCAAGTATTGATCCTGAGAAGCACGAAAAGAATAATCACGGGGTAGACGCTTACTTCCATTATAAAAGTCCAGTAATTTCCAGGACATTGGAAAATATCCTGATTTCAGTCAAATACAGTAAGGATAAATATCCAAACGCACCAGTTGAGAAATTCAAATCACATTATCGTGATTTAGGAATGGCTATTGAGTCATTCAAAAAGTCTGAAATTAGAGCAAATACAATTAATAGCCGCTCTGATTTTGAAACGACTTTTGACAGAGGAGTAATCTTTTGGTTGAACAACGTTGATGATGATTCCTTTGATCTTTTAGAAAAACTATCAAAACTTGAAACACCAAAGGACTTTAACCATGATGGAATTTTCCTTGTTGATAATAAGAAAATTGAATTTTTCTTTAAGGCAATTGAATTTGCAAAACGAAAATATTCAGGAAAAGAAATTCAATTCACTTATTTCAGCACTGGCATGAACAATGATAATGATACCCCAAAGAATGGAAGCGTAATGCCTGTTCAATATTTGGGTTCAAGTATTCTACCAATGAGAGTACAAACAGATACAGACAAGAACACACTAATACTTTGTTCAAGAGAAAATTTTGAAGAAGAAGAATTAATAAAGCTCATTGGCTTAGCCAAGAATATTACCGCAAATTATCAGTCAAATACAATTATAGCATTTCCCGATTATAATCGTTTACAGCACGAACAACTTGTAGATAATGCAAAGCTAATTGTTGAAGAAGCGTCTTTCACTAAAACACTTTCAGTAGAAAACTTCAATTCAAATTTTAGGAACTAATGGAAAAAATAAATGACAACATAAACCGCTTTCTTCCTTTCGGAGATTCTTTAAAAGCAATTCTCCAACATGATTCTATAAAGGATAGGGAAAGAAGGCAGTTGTTAAGAATGAAAGGGATTTTTGTAAACAACTGCGATGAAGACAGTACCTTCCCAATTCTTACAACTTCTTTGTTGAGCCCAAATGAATTTGAATTTTTGAAAGAGAAACTCCAAGCAAAAGAGGATAGAGAAAAAACGATAACGAGAACTTTGGATTGGGAAACAAACAAAAGTTTGATTGCTGCTATTCCTGACAATTTCAATATTCAGGAAGTAATAAAAACAAACTTTCCAAAGTATAAGGTAATTGGAAATCCGAACTTCAAGATGATTGACAATAATCCAAATAAAATAGCATTGGATTTTAAATGTGAAACAAACAATTACAGTAAACCGTGGTTTAGAGGCAAAAGTGAATTTAAGGGTAAAGTAACTTTTGAAAAAATTACAACAAAAAATAATAAAGTTCAACTTCAAATCATTCACACTTCGCCTGAAACAACCGACATAGCAGAAAAAGTTTCAAAAAGTTTAGAGAAGCATTTTAAGGCAAACAATTACATGAATCCTCAAAAGGAAATTCAAAGGATTCTTTACAGAGATTTTACTAACGAAGAAAGAATTCAGTTTTTATTAAGCATGACCGAAGGGAATGACATTTTCACATATACCAAAGCTGCATTTTTGGATATTGGACCTGATCCGTCAGAAGTTTTGCACAGCGATATTAGGTGGCTTGAATTAGCCAAAGTCCGAGAATTAAATATTAATGGAGAAAAATTGCACGAACTTCCTTTTTTGAAGGATAAGAATTTGCATAAGTTTATGGAGTTGTCAGAAATGGAAATTGTTTATGACTTTCAACTTACTTCAGTCGAAGGTAGTTGCATAATCAAATTCGGCTTTAATGGCTATGATTTTAAAAAGAGAATCGGAAGTATTGAATTCGTTGTTGATATTCCTAAAATTTATCCAAAGGATGAATATTCAGCTGTTCCTATTTCGTCAATAAAAACTCAACTTTTTAAAGAATTTGAGAATTTCAAAACAGAAAAATACGAGTGGTGCAAGCTCCAAAATCTTAGTAAACAATACACTCCAACTGCATGACTACTTTAGATTTTACACAAGTTGAAATTCAGAATTTAATTACTCATCATGTAGGAAATAAGCTTAGAGATGAGAAATTTTATTTTTCAAATGAACCGACAAATTTTTCTGAAGACACGAAAAATTTTCTACTAAAATATTTTCTGTTACCAGTTAAAACAGAAGAATTTTTTTGCTTTACTCATTCTATACAATTGGAAAGGAATGATATCTACATGCTTGCTGAAAACATTTTTTCAAAGCATAAAAAATTCATCCAGAATTCTCAATACATTGCTAAACTTCTTTACGAGCAGTCCTTGCATCCAAAAATCAAGGAAGGTGAATTAAACATTGCTTTATTTTCAAATGTTGTTTTAGATGATGAAGTTATTGATGCAATTGGAATTTTCAAATCTGAAACTGATGTTCCGTTTTTGAAAATGAAGAATCAAAAATCAAGATTTAATATCAATCATGACTATGGTTTCGAAATTAAAGGAATGGATAAAGGATGCATAATATTTAACACTGATCAAAAGAATGGTTACCGAATTTTAATCGTTGACAATGCAAATAAGTCAGCAGAAGCACAATACTGGAAAGATGATTTTCTGAAAGTAAAACCTGTTGCAAACGAGTTTCACCAAACTAATCAATTTTTAGGCATAGCTAAAAACTTTGTAACTAAACAACTTGATGAAGAATTTGAGGTAAGTAAAGCTGACAAAATTGATTTGCTAAATCGTTCTGTAGAGTATTTCAAAACACATGAAAGTTTTGATAAGACAGAATTTGAAAAGGAAGTTTTTCAAGATCTAGGGATAATAAAATCATTCCACAATTTTGATTCAACTTACAGACAGCAAAACGAAATCGAGCTCACTGAAAACTTTAACATCTCTCCACAAGCTGTGAAAAAACAGGCAAGAGTTTTCAAAAGTGTTTTAAAGTTAGATAAGAACTTTCATATCTATATACACGGTAATCCTGACATGATTGAACAAGGAGTTGAGAAAGACGGACGTAAATACTATAAAATTTATTATGAAAAAGAAAATTAAGTTAATACAAAGTCGAGCAAATATACCCGGCACACAAAATCCAATCTAGTAAAAGAGCTTTCCAGCAAAATATTTTCACTCGCTGCTGTACAATAAACATCCACTTTTTGCAAGTATCTTCAACGGTTCAGGCTCAACATTTAATGTTCGGCTTTAACTCAAAACTCTAACACCATATTTTCAAACTGGCATTTGTAATGGATGGACAATCAATGCATTCCCTCGCCTTCTCAGGCTGTATCACACATTTATACAAATATTAATTATATTAAGTAAGAATAAATGGCGTCACAATTGTGATACCGCAATCTGATGATATGAAAGTTTATCATCATTCAACAAAAGATATTTGAGATTCGCATGCAAAAATTATGCATAGTCCGAATATTATAGGCATTTCTGCAACAATTAAGTTAAAGTCATGTCGTACACTTCTACGCATTGTGCTTTATAAATTATCATTCAGTTGCGTATTAATTTTTGTAAAAAGGTCTATAAGTAAAGTTAAGTAATTGGTGGTCTGTGTCAGGAGAACGCCACAGGAAGATAGACCTGTGCTCTGCTGAAACCTGATATCTCAAAACAATGAAAGAGAAACATTTCTTGTTTCCAGAATTTAAGATTAGATAGTCGTCATAAACAATAGAAGAATTTATAGAAGTGCTGATTTTATATTATTATACTTGCCAATCAAAAAATTATAATTTAAATTTAGAGATACTCCTACATAATTATGATAAATTATGAAATCAGCATTATTTTTCTTAGATAGCTATTCGAATAATTACTATGCACAAAGCGTGGATGACGCATTGGAACTTCTTCATCATTTTAAGGTCCGCAATACTTATGACATTTTTAGAGGACAAGCTTCATCACAATGGGATGTGGTTTCTTCATTGGAAAGAAGAGGCGTTAAATACATAAATAGTGAAGAACACAAGCGTAGCATGTCTGTATATTTTTCGACACTTTCAAAAAATAAAACTACTGAGTTTCTTGCTCAAAGACATGATAGTGGTTTAGCTGTAGCACAGCATTATGGCCTGCCCACTAATTATGTGGATTTTACTACAGACCCTGAAATAGCTGTTTTTTTTGCAATGCACAACCGTCCGACAATAGTAGCAGAACATACTTGCTCTATAATTTGTGTGAAAAGAGAGGAGTTTGAGAAAGAGGTAAATAATGCAAAAGATAAATTTTCGAGTGAGACGTTTGCTTTCCCCAGAATTATTGAGATTGATGTAGATAATTTGTGGCGATTACAAGCGCAAAAGGGACTATTCATTGAAATGCCTTTAATCATTTCTCAAAATGAAGAAATTTTATCCTTCGAGAATGTGTTTTACCGGTTTGACAGAATTTTATTTCCATACGATGCTAATTTCAAAATAACAGAAATCAACAAAATTTATCCGTCGCAAAAAAGCAGCCTCGAAATGATTTTAGATCAATATTTTTATAATTTGTCGTTACAGAAATTTCATGAAGACTTTGTTAAAGATAAATTGACAGAGGATAATTTTATTATTACACCAGGCAATAATGATCCTAATAAAATTTTTGTAAAAAATATTGGTAAAGATGCCAGCTGGGGTACAGAAGAAAATTGGATCCCTAAGCCGGAAAAATGGGGACAAGTATCTTCTTCTAATACTATTTCAATTACCATTGATGCTACTCATAAAAGAGAAAAACTGAAATCACTTGTTTATTGTCTTTTTGTAAAGGCATTGATTGACTTAGATAACGCCAGAGCCCAGAACCTCACTTTCAATATTGAAATAGTAAATTGTCAAAACAAGGATGTTGTATCCAATATATTACAAGAAGGCCTGGAAAGAATCTGGAATGGAATGAGAATATATCCTTATTCAATCGAACAGATTTCTGCATCTTCTTCAAATTATGTAGCGCTCATTTTTGAAGATTATAAATATAAATTTATTGAGAATGATATGCCACCGCAAAAGAAATTCTATGCTGAGCCTTTATACATAGATTTGGCTGTTTTTCAAAGTGAATCGAGAGCATATGTTGAAGAAGCTGATTTCTTTGGATGCTTTAGAAACAAATTTGCCGATTACCTATTACCAGATATTTTAGACGCTTATAAAAACAAAATATGGTTCAAGATATTTAGTAATGTAAGCAATCCTCAGTATCTCTTTGATTTCAATAAACTTTTGGTACTTTACGTTGAGCAAATTATTCCTTTTCAAGTTTTTTTGAGAGGGGCAAAAACAGGACTTCCCATATTCTTTTCACCTTTTGAATTGACTTCGGTAGGCCCGAATTAGTTTAATTTAAAACCTTCTCAAACAAATATGAAAAAACTTAGAATTTTTATATACTCACATGGATTAGACCATATGATTGAGATTTATTTGAAACATCTATTCCAAAAAAAAGGTTATGAAATTTTTCTTTCTGATATTGACCATCTTAGACCATTCGAAGGATCAGATGTACAAATTACCTTACTAACAGACTATTGCTTTGTATCAAAAATAGAGTTAGCTATCTTTGACAACCTGAAAAGTTATGCGGAAACAAAGGAGAAAAACTTGTTGATTCCAATCTTATGGCCAGATATTGAAGAAAATGTTTCCTTGCCTGAATTCTTTAAGCGACAAAAAAGCTACATACTAAGAGAAGCGAGGATGGAATATTATGGTTTTAGCATTTCTAACTTCCATAATTTTTCAATTGAGATATTATGTCTTGTTAACTCAATTGAAAAGGATATTAAAGAGTATTACGAAATAGGGTAAAATCAAGTGCAACTTCAAATCGATATAATTTAGTTTAACCGGAATTTTACAATCGATACAAATTTTTCTTACTTCTTTAATACGCATTCAAAGTGCCTGATTACAAAGGTTTCTCAGGCAAAAACTCTTTTGGAGAACATTTAAAAATTTTAGCCAAAGAATTTATATGATTGACGTTATATTTTGCCCTTCTTTTTGGAGTCTCTACATGTCCAACAAAACTGTCACTCATGTTTAATTTTTGTGAAAGAACGATTTGAGTTAATTCATGTTCATTTCTTTTCTCCTTTACTTTTTCAATAATATACTTCTCTATTTTAGAAAGCTCTTTCATAAAGAGCAAGTGATAAAATATTGAAAAATTATTCAAAGGTACATGTACCATTATTTGAAATTAATCATTATATTTGGTGATTAATTTAAATTTGCGACTCTTCAATAAAATCATTTTGAAGCTCTTCGCTTAGAAGTCTCGTTACTGAAACCTCGGAAATTTCAAAAACCACGAGATGAATAAGTTGAAAAGCTCACGTCTAAAGGGCGTGGGCTCACTTATTCGTGGTTAGGCCTCCGAGGACCTCAGTAACGGTAAGTTGAGACCTGCGCCTGTTTTTTTGCCCTAACCATAGCATGAAAACAACGTACAAATGCATTTCTCTTCTTTAAGACTTCACTTTATTATTGGTTCCAATTGCTGCATGATGATGCGAACGTACAAGAGTGCGACGCAACATAGCTCAATAGCATTAATGGCCCTGGCTAATAAATAATTCTTTAAATGAAATAAAGTATTGCAGTTAAAAGCATCCATACAAAACCTGGCATCTTTAAAAAGTTTTCTGCATGTAAGCAACTTACAGGAAGCATTGTTATTACCGGATGATAGCGCAGATATTTTATTTCGTTTGCAACAAAGAGAGTTGTTACAGCAATTATTGCAGGCATTTTCGGCAATTCCATCAGACTGCCGAAAAGTATGCTGGTTGCATTATGAAATAGGATTAAATAAAAAAGAAATAGCTAAGCTGCTAAACATATCATTAAGCACCGCACA
>DBIH01000099.1 GCA_002296885.1 Flavobacterium sp. UBA807
ATTTTTTCATTTTTTCATTTTTAAATTATAATTCATAAACCATCAATCCGCTGCGGAATTTTGGCTCGATATACGTACTCTTTGGAGGCATAATCAAATTGTTATCTGCCAACGCTTTTATTTCTGAAATATCGGAAGGGAATAACATAAAGCCGACTTCAAATTCGCCTTCGTCAACTAATTCTTTTATTGTTGCGACGGATTGTTTTCCGGGAATATATTCGATACGCTCATCGTTTCTCAAGTCTTCAATCCCCAATAACGGCTGTAATACTTTGTCGTATAATATCTGGGCATCAAGATTTTCGAGGATAGAAGGTTCTTTGTTTTCCTGTTTATAAAACAATGCATAAAAATGTCCGTCAAGATACATTCCGAATTCGAATTTGCTTTGTGGTTTCCACAATTCCTGTTCTTTGTCTTTGATGATGAAATTCTCAGTTAATTTCTCAAGAAAATCTTCTTTACTAAAACCGTTCAAATCGCGAATGATTCGGTTATATTCATAAATTTTGACATTGCTTTCGGCAATCAGAAAACTCATGAAGTAATTTAAATTCTGGTTTCCCAAATGTTTGTCTTCATCATATAACAATTCCGCTGAAGCAGAGCGATGGTGTCCATCGGCGATATACAATTCCGGAATTTGCTCGAATTGTTTTTGCAACCATTGAATTTCTTCATCGGTTTCAATTTTCCAAAGCTGGTGTTTTTCTTTATTGGTTGTCGAATAATTGTAGATTGGCTGTGATTTTTTCTTTTCGGCAATCCAGGAATTCAAAGTTTCATTATCGGGATAAGTTATCAAAACGGGTTCGGTATTAAAACCCGTCTGATGCAGATAGTCCTTAAAATATTCTACACGATACTGAAGTGTATCTTCGTGTTTCTTGATAACGTTATTCTTGTAATCATCAATTGAAGTTCCGGCTACAAAGCCTGTGAAAACCTGCGCTTTAGTCTGAATTTCATAAAGAAAGAAAACAGGCTTTTCTTCTTCCATAAAGATTCCGTCATTCTTGAAATCCTGATATTTATGTGTAACTCCTTTAAAACGCTTGTCCAATGTAATTTTCTGCGAATACACATAAGCAGGATGAATCACGTGCAGAAACGAATATGGATTGAAATTCAGCCACGAAGCTAACTCCGCTGGTGAATAATCATCATAGTTTCTGCAGGTAACCAACGCTACTTTATCCGGCGTAGGACGAACTGCTTTAAAAGGAATTATTTTGCTCATTATTTTGGCTGTTAGCTTTTAGCTTTCAGCCTTTAGCTTTTAATTGCTAACTGCTAATCGCTAATAGCTGATTGCTAACTAAATTGTTTCGAAACTTTCTCTGCTTTTTTGGATTCGGAATAATCATAAAAACCTTCTCCCGATTTTACTCCGAGTTTTCCCGCCATAACCATATTGACTAAAAGTGGACAGGGAGCATATTTTGGGTTTTTGAATCCGTCGTACATCACGTTTAAGATGGAAAGACAAACATCCAATCCGATAAAATCTGCCAACTGTAACGGACCCATAGGATGAGCCATTCCAAGTTTCATTACGGTGTCAATTTCATAAACTCCGGCAACTCCGTTATACAAAGTCTCGATTGCTTCGTTTATCATCGGCATCAAAATCCTATTAGCTACAAATCCCGGATAATCGTTCACTTCGGTTGGAACTTTACCCAACTTTACCGATAAATCCATGATAATTTTAGTCACTTCATCAGAAGTCGAATAACCACGAATGATTTCTACCAACTTCATAATTGGCACAGGATTCATAAAATGCATTCCGATTACACGCTCAGGATGTAACACCTGTGCGGCAATTTGCGTTATTGAAATTGAAGAAGTATTCGTAGCCAAAATTACATTATGGTCACAGACTTCGCTTAATTGTTTGAAGATTTGAAGTTTTAATCCAACATTTTCTGTTGCAGCTTCCACAACCAAATCGGTTCCTACAACACCATCTTTGATATCGGTATAAGTTATTATGTTTGAGATTGTTTTGTGTTTGTCATCTTCAGTAATGGTTCCTTTGATTACCATCCGGTCAAGGTTAGAGGCGATTGTTGCCATTCCTTTTTCCAAAGATTTTTCAGAGATGTCAATCAGTTTTACAGTAAAACCGCTTTGTGCGAAAGTGTGGGCAATTCCGTTACCCATAGTTCCGGCGCCTATTACAGCTATTGTTTTCATTATGTTTAGTTAGGATTTATTATTTTCATTCATCGAATCAATAATCATATATGCCACACGAAGTGCTTCAGTTCCGTCTTGCAATGTGACGATTGGAGTAGCGTTATTATTGATAGCATCGGCAAAAGTTTCTAATTCATCAAGGATAGCATTGTTATGACTCACTTCAGGATTGGCAAAATAAATTTGTTTGCGGTCGCCTTCGGCATTCTGTAAAATCATATCAAAATCCCCCGGAGTTTCCGGAGCTTCTTTCATCTTTACCACTTCACAGGTTTTGTCAAGATAATCCACTGAGATGTAAGCGTCTTTCTGGAAAAAACGAGACTTACGCATATTTTTTAATGAAATTCTGCTTGATGTGATATTGGCAACGCAGCCATTTTCAAATTCGATGCGGGCGTTGGCAATATCAGGCGACTGGCTCAAAACTGAAACTCCGCTTGCATGAACAAATTTCACTTTCGATTTTACAACACTTAAAATAGCATCGATATCGTGAATCATTAAATCTAAAACTACCGGAACATCAGTACCACGCGGATTGAATTCTGCCAAACGGTGGGTTTCGATAAACATTGGGTTTTCAATCTGATCTTTCACAGCAGTAAACGCAGGATTGAAACGTTCAACATGACCTACCTGGCCTTTGACATTGAATTCTTTTGCCAGAGCTATAATTTCTTCAGCCTCTTCAACAGTGGTAGATATAGGCTTTTCTATAAAAACATGTTTCCCTGATTTTATAGAAACTTTGGCGCATTTATAATGAGACAGCGTAGGAGTTACTATATCAATAACATCAACAGCGTGGATTAATTTAGCAATAGTATCAAACTGTTTGTATCCAAATTCGGCTTCGATTTTTGCTCCGTTTTCGTGATTTTCATCATAAAAACCAACTAACTCATATTTTTCAGATTGTTGTAATAAACGCAAGTGTATTTTCCCGAGGTGACCGGCACCTAAAACGCCAACTTTAAGCATAAATGTAAATTTTATCAAAAGTAGCATTTTAGTTTAAAGTTTAAAAGAAAAAGTTTCTATACCTGACAGGTTTTTGAAACCTTTCAGGTATAATCATGTTTATTTGTTTTTTGGGATTTAAAAGTTATTTTTACGGAATAAATTACTACCCGAATTGAAAGATACAGCCAAACATCAGGGACTCCGAAATCAGTTATCTAAAGTACTCGAAGAAAAAGGAATTAGTGACCAAAAGGTTTTGGAAGCGATTCGAAAAATTCCACGCCATTTATTCTTAAACTCCAGTTTCGAAGATTTCGCCTATCAGGATAAAGCTTTTCCAATTGGAGCAGGACAGACCATTTCACAGCCCTATACCGTTGCATTTCAAAGTCAGTTATTGCAGGTAAAAAAAGATGACAAGATTCTTGAAATTGGTACCGGTTCCGGTTATCAGACTGCTGTTTTGGTTGCAATGGGAGCAAAGGTCTATTCGGTAGAAAGACAAAACGAATTATTCAAAACGACATCAGCGTTATTGCCAAAACTGGGAATCCGCGCAAAACATTTATCATTTGGCGATGGCTATAAAGGCTTGCCAAATCATGCACCATTCGACAGCATCATCGTTACAGCAGGAGCTCCAATTATTCCGAAGGCTCTGATGGCTCAATTAAAAATAGGAGGAAGGCTTGTCATTCCGGTTGGCGAAAATGAACAGGTAATGACAATGCTGATTCGCAAAAACGCGACTCAATTTGAAAAACATGAATTTGGTGATTTTAAATTTGTTCCGTTGTTGGAGAATAAAAATTAGTATATTACACCAAATAATTACCCACATAAGTTTATGAAAAAAATAATTACGCTCTTCCTGCTAATTACTAAGTTTGTTTTTTCCCAAACTCCCGAAAAGAAAACCTGGGATTTATTATTAAGCAACAAAAGAATCGAAGCCAGAAAACTTTTTGATAAGGAACTTAAATCAAAAGAATCAAAATCACTTGATTATTTTCTGCTTGATAATTTTATTGATATTGAAAGCGGTAAAAGCGACTACGATGAGACATTTGTAAAAACCCTTGCCACATACCCTGAAAGCAGTAATTATTTCTGCCCTTTAGCCAGAAGGCAGTTTATACTTGACGATATTCAAACGGTTGGATTCAACGATAATACGTATAAAAAAATTGATGCTTTAGCCGGACTTGATACTTTCAAGAATGATCCTATAGTCATTTACTACAAAGCAATTGCAGACAGAAACCGTAAAGATTACGCTGGTTATGCCAATCATATTAAAGACTTAAATTCGATTATGAACTGGCAGCTTTGCGGGCCATTTGAAAACTTAAATGACAGCGGAATAGATATTGAATATGAACCGGAAATCTATCCTAAAAATGACAAACAATTTGATGCCAACAGCAACGGCTTTGTAGGTTGGTATAATCCAAGAATAATCCAGAATGAAGGATATCATACCTTTTCCAACGAAGATGAATATGGAAATGCCATAATGTATTCTCAGGTTTTTGTTGATAATCCTCAGGAGCAGGAAGTAATTTTTAATTTCGGAATGAGCGCTTCGTTTAAAATATTTGTAAATGATGTTGAAGTATATGTCAATACGCTCAACAAAATGTCCGATTTGAATGCTTATAAAATCAAATTATTGCTGCCAAAAGGCATGAACCGGATTTTGGTAAAATCAGCTATTTCCAAAGGCAATAGTTATTTTATTTTGTCCTTGACCGACAAACAAAATAAAAAATTAGATAACCTTACTTATTACAACACTTATAAAGACTATAATAAATCAACTTTAGCAGCATTAAAAGTTGAAGAAATCAATCCTGATTTTGAAAACTATTTTGCCAATAAGGTAAAGCAGGATCCGACGAATGTCTTAAATAAAATATTATTGTTTGACTGCTATATCCATAACAAAAAATTAGAATTAGCTCAGGATATCATCGAAGATTTGGACAAACAGTATCCAAACAGTTCGATGATAAAAATACGTCTGGCAAAGTATTATGTTTATAAGGAAGATGATCAGAAACTTGACGAAGTAAAGAAAAATATTGAAATTTCAGATCCTGATTATTATTTCACTTTGGCTACAAAAGCTCAGGATACTGAATGGATGAAGTCGATTAGTATGGCTGAACTGGATAAATACAGAGAAAGGGCTAAAAAACTGATTTCACCATTGCTTGGAATTTTGTATGACTTCTTTGTGAATGCCCGAAATTCAAACATAGATGCGATGATTGGTAACCTTGATGATTTATTTGCTAAATCAAATAATAGCGAATTTTATATCACTAATTTATCACCATTATACGACAGCCTGGAAAAGAAGAAGGAGAAAACCATCGATATACTTGAAAAGTTCGTTGCAAAAAGAGACAATCCATCTGCTATGTCAAAGCTCATCGAATACTACCGTGATGCTAACAGAAAGGATGATGTGAAAGCCATTTTTATTGACAGAAAGAATAATTATCCTTATTTCACCGGAGTTGCTTCCGATTACATAAACATTTTAGTTGAAGACAAGAAGTACCCTGAAGCCTTAAAAGAAATTGACGATGCTCTGGCTCTTTTTCCATATTCGTTTTATTTGTTGGAACAAAAAGGATTGGTATACAACTATATGAATAATGTGAAGGAAGCTGAAAAATACATCAGAATGTCTTTATCGCATAATTCAGAAAATAATACTTTGAGAACTCAGTTATATGACATAACCAAAACGCCTGATGAAATTGAGGAAATTGATGTTAAGGATAAATACAAAACCATCAAGGAAAGAAGAGGTTCTGACCTTAAAGGAGATTATGGTGTTGTTACACTTTTGGATGAATATATCGTAAATATCCTTCCTGAAGGAGGAAGAAAATCTAAAGTGGTTTTGATTTATGAAATAACCACCGAAAACGGAATAGAAGAAATGAAGGAATACAACCTGAATACCTATTCTATTACATTGCAAAAATCAGAAATTGTTAAGCAGGACGGCACATTGGTTCCGGCAGAAGAGGGAAGTGGCACATTGGTGTTCCCGAATTTAAAAGTCGGTGATGTTATTTACATTGAGTACGAAAGCTATAGCACTTCTTATGGAAGATTCTATAAAGATTTCAACTTAGATTGTTATTTCAACAGTACTTATCCAACGGTTGAATCGGTTTTTGCCATTATTAATCCAAATGATATTAAATATAATTTCAAATTAAATAATGGCGACATTACGCCTGTCATCAAAAAGATTAATAATAAAACATGTACGATTTGGAGAAGGACTAAAGTTCCGGCATTACCTTTATTGGAACCAAATTCAAAAAACTATAATGATTTAACTAATTCCATCAATGCAAGTTCGATTAAATCATGGAAAGACATCTCAAACTGGTATTCTGATTTGGCTAAAAAATCACTTGTTATCGATAAGGTAACACGAAATACTTTTGAAACGATTTTTCCGAAAGGAGTTGCAGGAATGACCCAGGATGAAATTGCAAAAAAAATATACATCTACATCGAAGAAAATATCAAATACAGTTCTCAAGATTTCAGGCAAAGTGGTTATGTTCCTCAAAAGCCATCAAAAACCATAACTACAAAACTTGGTGACTGCAAGGATGTTTCAGCGCTTTTTGTGGCGCTTTCACAATTGGCAAATGTAAAATCCAATTTGGTTTTGGTGTCAACAAATGACAACAGTTCACAATTAATGTCATTACCATCAAACGAATTCAATCATTGTATTGTAAAAACAAACCTTGACGGTAAGGAAGAGTTCCTAGAATTAACTGATAAAAACCTTCCGTACAAAGCATTGCCAATGTCACTTTACAAAGCGAACGCCTTGGTAGTTTCGTTTGACAAAGCTGAAAATGAAAAATCAACGCTGATTCAAATACCTTTTGACAACGCCATTAAGAATGAAGTCATAACAAAAAGTGTAGTTGATATAACCGACAAGGATATTATTATCTCAAACAATCACAAAATAATTGGAAGTAATAAATCGTATTACAACGATTTGTTTTCAACGTCAACTACGGACGATGTCAGAAAGAAAAACCTCGAGGAAGATTATAATTCAAAACTTAAAAAGAGCCTGAAACTTCAGAACATCAAACTCATTACAAATAATATTTTTGATGACAGCATCGAATTTGAAACCAAACTTCAGGTGAATGAAAAAATCAAAAGCGTTGGGAATTTAAAAATTACCGACCTTCCATTTATTGATAAGGTTTATACGCGCGAAATCGTTGCCAAAGAAACAAGGAATTACGATATTAATTATATCAGTTATGAAAATAATGCTGACTATAATTCAACCATAACATTGAATATTCCAGCAGGCAAAAAGTTCACTGAAATTCCGGAAAACAAAACCTATACATATAAAGGTCATAGCTATTCGATAAACTTTGAGCTGACAACTCCAAACTCATTAAAAGTTACCCGAATAGTAAAAACACCTTGGGATAACATCACGGCTAAAGAATATCCTGAGTATAAAAAATATGTTGAAGAAGTTATAGCCAACGAAGAACAAGTCGTAGGTTTCAAATAATAATAAAAACCCAACTTTAATAAGTTGGGTTTTTATTTAAATGATTTCTTTATTCTGTCCAAGTCTCTTTTAGTATCCTGCTCTTTTAGCGATTCTCGCTTGTCATAGGTTTTCTTTCCACGGCAAAGCCCAATATCCAATTTGGCAAGTCCTTTTTCATTGGTAAAAAGCTTTAAAGGAATAATAGTCAAACCTTTGGTTTCCGAATTCTTTTCAAGCTTTCTCAATTCTCTTTTATTAAGCAGCAACTTGCGCTCGCTTTTTGCTTTATGGTTAAACTGATTACCATAAAGATACTCATCAATCTGAGTATTGATAGCAAACAATTCTCCGTTATGAAACTCACAAAAACCTTCTGTAATGTTTGCCTTTCCCAACCGGATAGATTTAATCTCGGTTCCCGTTAAAACAATTCCGGCAGTGTAGGTTTCGATTATTTCATAATCGAATTTTGCACGTTTGTTTAATATGTTTATCGCTTTCAGCATCGGACGGCAAATGTATAAATTATTGCCAAAATCTGAGAAGAATTTATCAATAAAAAAAGTATTTAAAAAATGATTTGCATCAATTTTTTAGATAAATGTTCGGGCTAATTTTGGGCTATAATTTTAAACCAATAATCAAAATGAAAAAATTATTATTAGCCGCAGGAATCGTATTATCAACTTTTACTGCTCAGGCACAGGAGAAAAAAAGTGAAGGTCTTCAGGGAGCTTGGTTCGTAACATCTCAGTTTGGTTACCAACAAACAAAAACAGGCGAAGATAAATCAACAAATTTATCCGTTATTCCTATTGTTGGAACGTTTGTAACCCCTTCTGTAGCTGTTGGAGCTGGAGTAGGTGTTATGAATATCAAATCGGAAACCGGTTCTACAACTAATGCCAAAACAAATCTTTTTGTTGTTGAACCTCTGGTTAGAAAATACTGGAATATTGCCGGAAATTTTTACTTCTTTGGTCAGATAGCTTCTCCAATTATTACGGGTAAAGAAAAAGAAAGTGATACTAAAGTTTCTCAATTTGGACTTTCAGCTTCTGGAGGTATGGACTTCTTTGTAACCAAACATTTCTCTGTTGAGTTTTCATACGACTTAGCAAACTTTACCTCTACAACTATTGATCCTTCAAGTGGAGATAAAACAACAATTACAAATTTCTCTTTGGCTCATATGGCTACTGCTGATCCAACTTATATTCAGGCTCTTGGCGGAAGTATGCCAAATCTGACTTCACCATTAGCATTCGGATTTAAATTCGTGTTTTAATTTTTATACGTTAGTATCTGTCTGAGAAATCAGATAGAAAAAAGGCTGCTTTTCTTGATTGATCAGCAGCTTTTTTATTTTTATTAATTTCATGTGCTGAAAATATTCTGTTAAAAATAAATTACTATCTTAGTGAGACCTAACCAATTTAAACCAAACATATTATGTACAGAAGAATTATCAAACTATTTCTTTTATCATTGATTGTGTTTACTTCTTGTTCTAAGGAAGATTCAATGGATAAAAAGCCAATCGTGATTTCTGAATCTCAAAAAAATCCACTCACACCAACTCAGATTAACGCAAAAATTGACGCCGCAATCAACTCACAAAGAACTTTTAACTGGCGCGATGCCGATTCACATTTACTTTGGAGCGCCGTTTTAAACGGAAATAAAGCGGTCAGCATTGGCTTTGGAAATTCGAAAGACGATTTTCAAAGGGCTAAATCTTTCAACAATGCTCAAATTCAAAAAGAATTGCTCGACATTATTTTAAAGTATGAAGAAACCACTCTTGATAAGGCTTTAATTTACGCAGATAAGGATTTGAATTTAATTGATGTCATCATTACAAAACAGGAAACGATTATCGCTTTGCGCGAATCAAAATATATCCGATACATCGAACCTGCCGATTACAGGTATTTAGATGTTCGTAATGGTCAGATGCGCCCTTCAGACAATCAAATGAATTCAAGTGTCGGAACAAGTTCAGGTTGCGGATTCGATGCCGAAGTTTTGGCCGCTGCCGATTATACCACTACAACACCAAACGCAAAAATCCCATGGACGTTTACCCAACATAATATTCCAAATGCATGGACATTAAGCACCGGAAAGGGAGTTACTATCGGAAT
>DBIH01000052.1 GCA_002296885.1 Flavobacterium sp. UBA807
GTATAAACGCCATGAGTATTGACTGCAATGTTGCAGAAATTCCCAAAGAAACCAAAAAGGAATAAACCAATTGCCAGTTGCCATTTTACCGTAGCCAATCCCAATAATGTCAGGAAAAAAGCATAGAGCAATAGTCCAAGTATAGAAATTTGCCGGCTACCATATTTAGTTACGATTTTTCCCGAAATCGGCATTCCAGCCAACTGTCCAATTGGCAAGGCAAAAAGTAAAGCCCCTAATCCGGCTTCACTGAGCTGCAGCATTGATTTGATGTCTGGAATACGGCTTGCCCAGGTTGCAAAGATAAACCCCATACCAAAAAAGAATAGGGAAGTGGCTATCCGAACCCTTAAGAGATAGGATTGTTTTGTCTTCCTAAAATCCTTTTTAATCTTGGCTTTAGGTAAAATTTTAGATAAAAAGCTATAATCTATTAATGGCATGATTCCCAATTTAACCTTAAAAGTAACCATTTCCTTTTGGATAAGAAAGCACTAAAATCTTTATAAACCAATTACAACGTTATTGTTGTTAAATTATTTCATTTTCACCCAAGGGCAAAGCCCGAATCGAACAAAGTTAAATTTTCAAATTGACACATCTTCAAATTAGATTATCTTTGCCGCTTCAAAAAAAATCTAAATGATTACTGTTAATGACATAGCCGTTGAATTTGGCGGCACAACCCTTTTTAGCGAAGTAACTTTTGCAATCAATGAGACCGATAAAATTGCTCTTATGGGTAAAAACGGTGCCGGAAAATCGACACTCTTAAAGATTGTTGCCGGAGAAAATAAACCAACCCGTGGTGCTATCAATGCCCCAAAAGAAGCTGTGATTGCTTATTTGCCACAACATCTTTTGTCTAAGGATAACGCAACCGTTATGGAAGAAGCGTCAAAAGCATTTGAAGATGTTTTCAAAATGAAAGCAGAAATTGATGAAATCAATGAACAGCTTACAATTCGCACCGACTATGAAAGCGATGACTATATGAAGCTGATTGAGCGCGTTTCCGAGCTAAGTGAGAAATACTATTCGATAGAAGAAGTCAATTACGAAGCTGAAGTAGAGAAGGTGTTGAAAGGTTTAGGGTTTGTGAGGGAAGATTTCAACCGCCCAACTTCTGAGTTTTCCGGCGGTTGGAGAATGCGTATTGAGTTGGCTAAAATCCTTTTAAAACAACCCGATTTAATTTTGTTGGATGAGCCAACGAACCACTTGGATATGGATAGTATTCAGTGGTTGGAGGATTTCTTAATCAATCAGGCAAAAGCTGTGATGGTAATTTCGCACGACCGCGCGTTTGTTGATAATATTACCAATCGTACGATTGAAGTTACCATGGGAAGAATCTACGATTACAAAGCCAAATATTCGCATTATCTTGAATTACGTAAAGACCGTAGAATCCATCAGCAAAAAGCTTATGACGAACAGCAAAAATTCATTGCAGAAAATCAGGCCTTTATCGAACGCTTCAGAGGTACTTTTTCAAAAACTGAACAAGTGCAGTCGCGTGTTCGAATGCTGGAAAAATTAGTTCCGGTTGAAATTGACGAAATCGATAATTCAGCATTGAAACTGAAATTCCCGCCATCAGTCCGCTCGGGACAATACCCTGTAATTGTTCGTGATTTGGAAAAATCTTATGGTGATCATCTGATTTTTAAGGATGCTAATATGGTTATTGAACGTGGGCAGAAAGTGGCTTTTGTTGGAAAAAATGGTGAAGGAAAATCAACAATGATTAAAGCGATAATGAAGGAAATCGAAATCAATGGTGGGAATGTTGAGATTGGACACAATTCACAGATTGGTTATTTTGCCCAAAATCAGGCTTCGTTGTTAGATGAAAATGCGACCATTTTTGAAACGATTGATAACATCGCTGTTGGTGATATCAGAACGCAAATCAAAAACATTTTGGGAGCCTTTATGTTTCAGGGAGATGATATCCAGAAGAAAGTAAAGGTGCTTTCAGGTGGTGAGAAAACACGTCTTGCAATGATAAAATTATTGTTAGAACCTGTTAATCTATTGATTCTGGATGAGCCGTCTAACCATTTGGATATGAAAACAAAAGATATTATAAAAGAAGCTTTAAAGGATTTTGACGGAACACTAATTTTGGTTTCTCACGACCGTGACTTCCTTGACGGATTAGCGACTAAAGTTTTCGAGTTTGGCAACAAGCGTGTCAAAGAACATTTTGAAGATATCAAAGGTTTCCTTGCACACAAAAAAATGGAAAGCCTTAAGGAAATAGAAAAATAATAAAAATCAGAAACCCTGTCCGTGTGCATCCGAACAGGGTTTCTTCTTCAACATCAACCCAATCTAACTTTCTTTCTTCTTCATTTTTTTGATTTCTCTTTTAGAGAGTTTTCTGGTTTTTATTAATATAACTCCATAAGCTCCTTTTATTCCAAAAACGGCTATGGCTGCTGCATCTTTCATAACTTTTACAGATTCAATAATTTCTGGTTTAATGTTTTTTGCAACTTTTTCTTCAACAATTTCTCCATCAACTACCCATAAAGGCTCATTATATTCTTTAATTGAGCTAATGTGTTTTATTCCCGTTGTCTGAGTAGGGCTATTCTTTTTAATAGTATCAGCTTGCGCCATCGAAGCGACACAAAAGAGCATAGTAATGGCTAATGAAATAAGTTTTACACTTTTCATGGCTTTAAAATTTAAAGTCGGACAATGTTATTTTGCTTTCTTGGAAGCTGTTACGGGTTTTCCGTTTTTGGTGGTAATAATGACGACTCCTTTACTACCTTTTTTGCCATAGGCTTCGATCGCTTTTTCATTCTGCAGTACTGAAAGTGTCTCGATTTCCTGTTTGTTTAGTGGAGCGTAAGGGCTGGTTGGATTGGGACCAAACATTTCCTGCTCAGTGTATTCAACACCATTGATGATGTATAGCGGTTCTTTTAAGACTACTAAGGAATCAGCTTCATCAAATTCAAGGTCTTTTATACTTTTCTTTTCCACTTTGTTATCAATTATAACTAATGGTTCTTCTTTTTGGTCGTTAGATACTTTATTTTTCTTATCAATAAAGAGTTCAATATCCTTCGTTTTTTGTACATCATATTTGAAATTACTTTTCAGATAGCCGACATTGTTTATAGTTGCCAAATTGTACATTCCCTGAATTGATTTTGAAAGTGTGTCTGTTTTTACTGCATCATCTCTATCTTGTACTGTACTCTCTGAAATTGCTAAATGACTTTCAGATTTAATTTGGTTCTGCAGTATTTGTTCAGCATCTTTTTTAATATCGGGATTAACAGGTTCTGCTGTTACAATATCATTTGTTGTTTGATTTGGTTTTTTAATAGAATCGTTTGCCGTAATTATTTCATTTGGTTTTGTATCGATTTGATTGCTTTTGAAAAACTGATAACCTAAAGTTGTTACTAATAAAAGAGAAGCAGCAACAGCAATTTTTTTCCAAAGCAGCATTGCTTTTTTATTCTCTTTATTATCGAGTTTTTCTTCTATGCGATTCCAAACTTTTTCCATTCCGGGAAAGTCATTGTTCTCAGCATTTTCGGCAGCCGATTTGATTTCGTTAAACAAAGATTCGTTATTTTCCATGGCTATTTTGCTTTTTGATAATACAACTGATTGACTAAATCTTTCAGTTTGGTTTTAGCAGCATTCAATTGCGATTTGGAAGTTCCTTCTGAAATAGTCAGCATTTCCGCTATTTCTTTATGTGAATACCCTTCAATTACAAAAAGATTGAAAATTGTTTTACAACCTTCCGGAATATGATTCAGCAGTTTTAATAAATCTTCTTCTTCCAGTAGTGTTTCTTTAGCACTTTCAGGCTGAATCCTAAATGGATTGTCCTCTAAATACAGATTGAAATTTACATTCCGCTTTAACTGATACAAACAATGGTTTACCGTAATCTTTCGCGCCCAGGCTTCAAATGCGCTGCTTTCCTTTAATTGATCTATTTTCGTAAAGATGGTGTAAAATGAATCGGCCATTATTTCTTCAATCTCTTCTTCTTTTTTCAGATACCGTTTGCAGGTGCGATACAACTTGGGTGCCATGTGTTCATACACCTGACGTTGGGCATCACGTTGTAGTTTTTTACAGGCTGATATTAAGTTTTCGTTTATCACAGTTGGTGTCTTTATAGCTAAAGAGAATTTATTTTACAAAAAGGTTGGGACAGTAATGAAAAATAATCAATTTTTTTTAAAAGCCAGTATTTATTGGGTTTTATCGATTACTAATTTATAAATAATTGATTCCAATTCTTGAGTATCATTGTCTTCACAGAGCAGCAATTCGATTTGAGTTGCGGTTTTTTTGTATAATGTCAAACCTTCAAATTTATGTCGGCCACTGATTTGAATTGCAGTTTTAAGCCTCATTGTTTTAAAATCAATAGTTCCGATGATGCTTCCCATAATTTCACCATCAGTATATGTTGAGGTTGTGTCTTCGGCAGCAGCCAAAAAATAAATAGTTCT
>DBIH01000156.1 GCA_002296885.1 Flavobacterium sp. UBA807
TGTACCACTATCAGTTCCACAACTTATTCCAATTGCCCTAACTCTAAAATAGTAGGTTGTCAAGGGATTCAATCCAGAAACCACCAAACTTGTAGCACCTGCTGTAGAAGCATTTGTATAGGCTGGTAATGTTGTTGCAAATGTATTAGATGTTGAAACATCTATTTGATAATCCGTTGCTCCAGTAACAGCACTCCATGAAGCGGTAAATGAATTCCCATCTGCATTGGATGAAGAAACTGAAGCTGTTGGAGTAAGACATGTTGCTTTTGAAGCAGCAAGAATTGCATTCATTTTATAAAACGGACCTCCCAAACAACCAGCATTATATGGAATTACCCAATAATAATACATTGTATTAGGTGTAAGCCCTGTTTGTGTAAACGAAGTTGAATTAGAATTGCTAATTACAGTATACATTCCACTGATTACATCATTTACCGACCAATAAAACCTATTCGGAATATCTATATTCGTCGGTGTAATATTAACGGTACTCCGTATAATTAAATAATTTGTTGGAGCTGGAGTTGCAGCAGTAAAACTATTTCCAACAAAACTTGTCGATGTAACACTTGTTCCACCAATTACAAATGCGGTTGGACTGGCTGATGGAGTAAGACAATTTGCCGATGGTGTGTAAGTATAAAGCAATCCATTGTTTGGATATTCAGTAATACTGGTTCTGACAGTACTTGAGTTAGCTGTTCCTGTTGTAGTTTTTCCTAACCAGGTGGAGTTCACATTGGAACCAGTCTGTAAACGGTTATTAATTTCACCTTGTAAAAAATCATTTGTTACACCGCGAATACCAACCTGTGTACTCAAAACTGTTGCATCCGGGGCGCAAGTACCATATGAAATATCTATGATATTCGTTGTCTCGTGTAATCTGATTTGAAAATTAAAATTTCCGCTGCCTGATTTTCTTCTGGCATTTGTCCATTGAACTACAAAAGTCCTGTTTGGAATCGAACCAATGGTACTGTAAACAATGTTATCTGTTGGAGTTCCTGAAGTTAAATCCATACCAAGCGCGCTAATTGCTCCACCGCCCGTGTATGAAGTAGCTGTACTTAAAGGCAGATAATTAGCAGAAGCTGGCTGAACACTTCCAAATGAAATAAATCCGTTTGGGCTAATATAACATTGTGTTTGATTAGTCCCGTCATAAACAAAAGTAAATCCTAAAGGAGCCAAAAATGCTGAACCGGAAACGTGATCATCCCATGGTGCTGCATAAGCAACTGATGAAGTTGATAAAGCAGTATAACTTGAAACTGTTTCACTAAAACCATAAGTACTAACCTGTGCAAAACCAATCTGATTGGTTAGCACAAATAGAACAGCAACAAAAAAGCTAAAAAAACTCCTTTTGTGTACAGTAGTTACATTTGGGGTAATTATGTTACTCATTTGTTTCAATTAAAGTTTCCTATAAACACTGTAGGAACTAACTTGTTGTTTGTAAATCAATTAAAATAATTATTAACCTACTATAAAGGTCGTAAATATATGTGAAAACTTTAAAATAAAAGTCTTTGAAAAGTAAATTTTATATAAAATCGTTAAAATGTTAAAAAATTACGATAGGATACAATGCAATCTTATTACAATTCTTATGTTTTGGCAACAAATTTTTTAAAACAATTTAGTTTAAAAACAACAGTTTATTTATCTTTGAAAAAAAAGAAAAAGATGAACCAGAACATAATCCTAAATCATCCGGAATTAGATCATAAAATCAAAAGAATTTCTTATCAGATCTACGAAACTTTTGTCGATGAAAAAGAAATCGTTTTGGCTGGAATTGCTGACAACGGTTATATTTTAGCACAAAAAATAAGTAATGTGTTAAATGAAATTTCTGATTTGAATGTGACTTTATGCGAAGTGAAAATTGACAAGACAAATCCTTTTAAAGAAATAAAAACTTCTATTTCAAAAAATGATTATACCAACAAAGGAATTGTTTTAGTGGATGATGTACTAAGCTCAGGAACAACTTTGATTTATGGCGTTAAACACTTTTTAGATGTTCCTTTAAAAAAATTCAAAACCGCAGTATTAATAGACCGCAATCACAAAAAGTTTCCTGTAAAAGCAGACTTTAAAGGGATTTCTCTTTCTACATCACTTAAAGAACATGTTCATGTTGTATTTGAAGACAACAACAATCATGCTTATTTAGTGTAACAATTCGATAATTTCATTTGCGATATCTCCTTTATTCTTAGCATCAATATCAACTTTAAATGTTGCCTGATTATAAAAATAGCTTCTTTCAAATAGATGTTTTGCAACAAATTCTTTTAACTCATCTTCCGTTTTCTCAGCAACCAAAGGCCTCCCTTTTTGTGATGATTTAAGTCTTTTAAAAATAGTATCAACTGATGCTTTTAAATAGATTGAAGTAACATTTTTACTGTTCAAAAGTAAATGATTATTAGCATAACACGGAGTTCCTCCGCCAGTGCTTATAATTACATTTTCATTTCTCTGCAAAATTTCTTTAAAAATTTCATGTTCAATTTTCCTAAAAAAAACTTCTCCTTTTTGTTGAAAAATTTCAGAGATGCTTAAATCGGTTTTTTTTTCAATTAATTTATCTGTATCAAGCATTTTATATCCCATTTTTTGAGCCAACAACTGAGCTATTGTAGTCTTCCCTACTGCCATATAACCTACTAAAATAATTTTCCGCATAGCAATAATACCTTATAAATTAAGCCCTTAAGACCTCTTATCAAAAAAAGGTAAATTTATAATAAAATTGCTTTGAAATATAAATAATAAGGTCTTATATTTGCACCCGCAATTAAGCCGCAAGGCGAATCACTGAACTCCTATGAAAATAAGAGCGATGTGAAGTAATCAAGAAAAGAAAAGACTCGATAGCTCAGTTGGTAGAGCACAACACTTTTAATGTTGGGGTCCTGGGTTCGAGCCCCAGTCGGGTCACAATTTCTTTCTCTAAACTTGCAACATTGACTCGATAGCTCAGTTGGTAGAGCACAACACTTTTAATGTTGGGGTCCTGGGTTCGAGCCCCAGTCGGGTCACAAAAAGTTGTCCGCCAAGGCGGATGACTTTTTTTGTTTTAGGCCACGTGGAGAAATTGGTAGACTCGCCATCTTGAGGGGGTGGTGTCGCAAGACGTGTCAGTTCGAATCTGATCGTGGTCACATATGTAAAGAGTAATGCACTATTGTATTACTCTTTTTTTTATCTTTTTTAAATCAATATAAAGATATTGTTTATTTTTGTTTAACATTATCGTAAAAAAAATGAACAATATAAAAAGTGTTTTCAGTATAAAAGATTTAGAAAATCTATCAGGTATTAAAGCCCATACCATAAGAATTTGGGAGAAACGTTATAATGTTCTGGAACCAATGCGTACAGAAACCAATATTCGTTTATATGATATTGAAAATCTGCAAAAGCTTCTCAATATTACTTTGCTCCACAAACATGGGTACAAAATTTCTCAGATTTCAAAACTAACTGGGGAAAAGATACCCAAACTGGTAAAAGATATCATATCTGATAAAAGTGTTAAAAATCATGCAATAAGTTCTTTTAAGATGGCTATGATGAATTTTGACCAAGCTTTATTTTCCAATACATATAACACATTGCTTTCTGAAAAATCATTCAGGGAAGTTTTTTACGAGATATTCATTCCGCTGATTGAAGAAATTGGAATCTTATGGCAAACCAATACAATTTCTCCTGCTCATGAGCATTTTATCTCAAACTTAATAAAGCAAAAATTACTGAGTGAAATTGATAGCATCAATGTTAAAACTCCTGTAAATTCCGATAGGATTTATGTCCTATATCTTCCAATGAATGAAATTCATGAGTTAGGTTTGATGTACATTAATTATGAGATTTTAAACAATGGCTATAACACTATTTTTTTAGGAGAAAGTGTACCCATTAAATGCTTAAAAGATATGAAACAGCATTTTGAAAATATAACTTATATCTGTTATGCAACTGTTGAACCAAACAGTAACGAAATTAACAATTATATTAAAAAAGTAAATGAAAAGGTCTTAGACGAAACCTCAGCATTATGGCTTATTGGATATCAGGTTCAAAATGTTGATATAAAGCTTTTATCAAAAAAAATCAGGACATTTAAAACCATAAAAGAATTAGTTGAAAATATAATAAGTTAAAAATGATTATATTGTTTAACTTTTTTATAAATTTGTTAAACAATATGAAAAAACAAATAAAAATTATTGGCTCCGGATTTTCGTCTCTTGCAGCGGCTTGTTATTTAGCGCAGCAGGGAAATGAAGTTGTTGTATACGAAAAAAATACAACAATTGGTGGTAGGGCACGACAGCTAAAAAAAGAAGGTTTTACATTTGACATTGGCCCAACTTGGTATTGGATGCCCGATGTATTTGAACGTTTCTTTGCTGATTTTGGCAAAAAACCATCCGACTATTATGAGCTCATAAAACTTTCCCCTGCCTATCAGGTGTATTTCGGAATTAGGGACTTTGTTACCATTGCTGACAATCTGCATGATATCATTACAACTTTTGAAACTATTGAAAAAGGGAGTGGAAAAAGATTGGAAACTTTTATTAAAACAGCTCAAAGCAATTATGATGTTGCTATAAAAGATTTAGTGTATCGCCCCGGAATTTCTCCTTTGGAATTAATAACTTTTGAAACAGCTAAAAAGATTAATCAGTTCTTTGGAAATATCTCAAAAGACATCCGAAAAAAATTCAGTAACCCAAAACAAATCCAAATACTCGAATTCCCCGTACTTTTTTTGGGAGCAAAACCATCAGACACACCATCTTTTTACAGCTTTATGAATTTTGCAGATTTCGGTTTGGGCACCTGGCATCCAAAAAATGGCATGTACAGCGTTATTCTGGCAATGGAAAAGTTGGCCAAAGAACTTGGTGTGATTATACATACCAACTCAAATGTTGAAAAAGTTATTATCGAAAATGGAACTGCAAATGCTTTAATTGTAAATGGTAAGACAATAACTGCCGATATTATTTTGAGCGGTGCCGATTATCATCATAGCGAAAGTTTATTGGATCAAAAACACCGACAGTATTCTGAAAACTATTGGAATAAGCGGACTTTTGCTCCTTCTTCACTCCTTTTCTATGTTGGGTTTGATAAAAAAATTGAAAA
>DBIH01000025.1 GCA_002296885.1 Flavobacterium sp. UBA807
TTATACGATACTGACATATTAAGCAGACCAAAGGTGGCATAGTGAAATATACTGATATGCACATGTTGATTTTACCATATTGGGAGATAGCTGTTTAATAGTTTCGGAAAAGAAACTACTGATTTCTCCAAGGGTTTTAAAATGCTTATTGGTAAATTTCCTTTTAATATGTTGCCATATTTTTTCGGCTGGGTTTAATTCAGGGCTATAAGGTGGTAGAAACAATAGAAAGATGTTGTCTGGTATTTTCAATGATTTTGCTTTGTGGAAAGCCCCGTTGTCCAGTACTATAATTTTATACTCATTGGGTTGTTGTTTTGAGAACTCATGGAGGAAGAGTTGAAAAGTATCCGAGGTACAACGAGGCATTTCTAATTGAAACTGCATTCCTGTAATAGGAGAAAATGCTCCGAACAAATAAACGTATTCAAATACCTGTTGGAAAGTGCATACAGGTTGCACCCCCTTTGCGGTTAAACCTCTTCCATACTTGGTGTGGAGTCCGAATCTTGATTCGTCCTGAAAATATAGGTTTATGCTGTCATAGCAAAATGGAACAGCACATGCAATATCGGCTATTTTTTGGGTAAAGTTTTTTTAAAAGTTTCCACCGCTTTTTCATCCTTTTTTACATGGCTTTTTCGGGCAACTTTTACGCTACTTCCAAAATGACGAATGGCATACTTCAATACTGTATTGTACTTCACTTCCTTTTTAAATTCCTTTTCTATCCATTGTTGCAGCTCAACATAGCCTGCCAGTCCGTTTTTAGGATCTCTCAGTTTTTGCTCTATTAGCCGGTGTTCTTCTTTTGTGAAGGTTGAGGGAGCTCCTGCCTTGCCTATCCTGCCATTAGTCAACAACCCTTTCAATCCGCCTTGTTTATATGCTGTTCGCCAGTTATGGATACTTTGACTGCTGGCTCCTACAATATCCATTAGTGCTCTTTTGGATATACCGTCTTCGCCAGCCTTCTTCATGGCTATGAGCATTTTTAAGCGTGGCTGCATCATTAAATTATTCTTTTTCAATGCTACACGAAGTTCCTGTATGTTTTCTGTAACTGGTATGTGTAATGCGTACGACATAATGATTTATTATTTAGACCAAAATAAAATAAAAAAACCAATATTCAAAATATTGGTCTTGTTAAATTTTCATTATCGTATAATTTGCTAATAATTGGTAAATGATTTGTGCAACAATAACGAAATTTAAAATACAATTGGGGTAGCAGAAAGCGTATTTGATAGAAATATAACAAAAATTGAGCGACTAATAAATTTATTAATGGATACACCAATATGTTTTGATATAATATGTATATATTATATTACTGTACATTTTTACTTAACTGACAGACACGCAAGTTAATATTTTAAGAAATTAAAATAATCCACTGCAAAAAATGAATTTCTATGACTACACGCATTACACTCTTTTACTGGATGCACCACAATTAAATTCCAAGCAAAGCAGCCACCAAAAGATTGCAAATTTTGTCAACGTTTTATTTGAAGTAAGTTTCATCGAGCAAACGAACTCACATATTGATTAAAATTGTTATTTTTGTAAGGAGAAGCTTTAATACAAAATGAAAAAATAAAAAGAAGAAAGAGAAACAACCATGTCGTTAAACATACAGTATTTAGAAAACGAAATTATAGACCAGTATCTCTAAGACGAGAACCCATCAAGACCTTGGATAATAGGTTTTAGCGGTGGAAAAGATTCCACCATGCTTTTACAAGTCGTTTGGAATGCACTGAAAAAAATTGACAGGTTGCTTTAAAAAAAATAAATCAAACGAGAGTGCAAGAACTTTTACAGAAATATCTTAAAGCATTCAAAAAGCTACGAATAGATAGAGCACATGGTATTGCTCCACATAAACCTATCTTGCTCATTTCTGTATTACAAACTTTCCAAAACAGAATTAACAACAACCAAAAAATTTACATCACTCCTGAGTTAGTCGCACTCTTCAAATCAAATTGGAATTCACTTGTTACAACAAATCACGATTGCCGTTTCGCTTTACCCTTTTACCATTTAACCAGCGACAAATTTTGGAAACTTATTCCAAATGACGGTTTTGAAAATATTCTCCAACTATCTGCATCCATGCGAAGCTTTGCCAGCCTGAACGCTGCTGTTAATTGCGCAATAATAGATGAAGACCTATGCGAATTGATGAAAGAAAATAGGAGTAATGAAATCTTGTGGCAGTTTTTATTGGATGAATACTTTCCGAACAGCAAAGACAATTTCAAAAATTCAACAAGCGGTCAACAAAATTTATTTGAAGACATAGAAGACAAAATCCTTAAAGAACCATCTGAAGAGTATCGTCAAGAAATTAAGAAGTTGTTGGAACAAAAAAACGAAGAAGAAATTTTTCTCCGTGGAAGTTTATTTAAGAGAGAGATTCCAAAAATCTATAACAATACTTGTTGTATTTCAGGTATGCGAATAGACGCTGCAGTTGCAATATCTATGGTTGATGCCTGCCACATTGTGCCATTCAGCGTAAGCTATGATGATACAGTAACCAACGGCATTGCATTATGCCCCAATCTTCACAGAGCATTTGATAGAGGATTGATTGCCATTGATGAAAATTTCAAAGTGATTATTTCAAATACTTTCAAAGAGGATGAAACGAATTATAGTATAAGGGCTTTTGAAGGTAAAGAGATTCAATTGCCGAGTACGAAAAGTTATTATCCGCTTAAGGATAATTTTTGGTGGCATAGGAAAAATATTTTTAAATGTACTCAATAGCATTTATTGATACGGAGATTGAGCCTAAGAGCGGAAAAATTCTTGACATTGGAAGTATCAAGGACAACGGAAGTTCTTTTCATAAAACTTCGGTTGCTGACTTTATTAAGTTCATAAACGGAACTGAATTCATTTGCGGACACAACATTTTTGAACATGATTTAAAATATATCGGTAAAGCAGTCAGTGATGCAAGAGTAAACCCAACCAACATCATAGACACTTTGTTTCTCTCTCCCCTTCTTTTTCCAACAAAGCCATATCATGCTTTGTTGAAAGATGACAAACTTCAATCAGAGGATTCTAACAACCCTTTGAATGATTCTATTAAAGCAAGAGATTTGTTCAATGATGAAGTTGCCGCTTTTAAACAAGCAGACGAAATACTGAAACAGATTTTTTATTTGCTGTTGAAAGATAAAAAGGAGTTCCGCTCCTTTTTCCATTTCATTGCATACACAAGTGCAAGTACAGACATTGAAAAACTTATTCGTGAAAAATTCAAAAACGAAATTTGTGTACAAGTTGATTTAGCAAAGATAATTTTAGAGCAACCAATTGAATTGGCTTACTGTTTATCGCTGATAAATTCTTTCATTCACCACAAGAGAATACATTCTATAACACCACCTTGGGTTTTGAAAAATTATCCCGAAGTAGAAAGAATAATGTTTCGTTTGAGAAACAAACCTTGCGTGAGCGGTTGCTCATATTGCAACAACGTTTTAGATGCACACAAAGGACTTAAAAGATTTTTCGGTTTTGATGCTTACAGAAATTACGGAGATGAACCATTACAAGAAAGAGCGGTTAAATTTGCGATAAACAATAAATCTATTCTTGCAGTTTTTCCAACAGGTGGCGGAAAGTCAATCACATTCCAAGTTCCAGCATTGATGAGTGGGGAGACTTCTAAAGCGTTGACGATTGTGATTTCGCCCTTGCAGTCGCTCATGAAAGACCAGGTTGATAATCTTGAGAAAATTGGAATTACTGATGCAGTTACCATAAACGGTTTGCTTGACCCGATTGAAAGAGCAAAGTCTTTTGAAAGAGTTGAAGATGGTTCGGCTTCCATTCTTTACATATCGCCAGAATCCCTACGCTCCAAAACAATTGAGAAATTGGTTTTAGGCAGAAAAGTTGCACGCTTTGTAATTGACGAAGCACACTGTTTTTCTTCGTGGGGTCAAGATTTTAGAGTTGATTATTTATATATCGGAGATTTTATCAAATCCATTCAGAAAAAGAAAAATTTGGAAGACGGCATTCCTGTTTCCTGTTTCACAGCCACAGCAAAACAAAAAGTAATTGAAGATATTCGAGATTATTTCAGAGAAAAATTATCGCTTAATCTTGAATTATTTACCTCAATTGCATCAAGAACAAATCTTCAATACAAAGTATTTGAAAAAGTAGATGAAGAAACAAAGTATCAGCAAGCTAGAGATTTGATTGAGGAAAAAAATTGTCCAACTATCATTTATGTATCAAGAACACGAAAGGCATATTCACTTGCAGAACGATTAAAAGATGACGGTTTCAGTGCAAAACCTTATCACGGTAAAATGGATAAGCAAGAAAAATCTGAAAACCAAGATTCTTTTATTAATGGAGAAACTCAAATAATGGTCGCCACTTCTGCGTTCGGAATGGGAGTCGACAAGAAAGATGTTGGCATGGTCATTCACTATGAAATTTCCGATTCACTTGAAAACTACATCCAGGAAGCAGGCAGAGCAGGACGAGATGAAAATATTACGGCAGATTGTTTTGTGTTATTTAACGAAGAAGATTTAAGCAAACACTTTATTCTTCTAAATCAAACAAAACTTTCCATTAAAGAAATCCAACAGGTTTGGAAAGCAATAAAAGAGATAACTCGGTTTCGTTCAACTGTTTCTAATTCTGCTTTGGAGATTGCACGAAAAGCAGGCTGGGATGACAATGTTGTTGAAATAGAAACACGAGTAACA
>DBIH01000072.1 GCA_002296885.1 Flavobacterium sp. UBA807
ATTCATAAAAAAAGAACTCAGAAAGAACTTGTATACGGTATTATATCCTGGCTTATTCTTTATGGCAATCTGGGGCATAATTTATTATGTATTAATCAACTAAAATTATGAAAACGGTATTTTCTTTCCTTTTTTTTACATCTTTAGTGTTTGCTCAGCAGGATTTAAAAGCAATTCAGGATGATTACAACAACCTTATGAAAACCACTGCCTATGGAAAAGATGCCAAGGTTGGAAAATATTGTGAAATGAGAGGATTTAAAATGTATTATGAAGTTTATGGTTCAGGTGAACCATTGTTACTTATCCACGGAAACGGAGGAAGTATCAACAATTTTGTAAAACAGATTCCGGTCTTTTCCAAAAACTACAAAGTCATTATTGCTGACAGTCGCGCACAGCGAAAATCTATTGATACGAAAGATTCACTTTCGTATGAAATGATTGCAGATGATTATGCTGAATTGCTAAATAAGATTGGTGTTTCTTCTGCCAATGTTATTGGCTGGAGCGATGGCGGAATTGAAGGTTTGTTACTTGCAATACGACATCCTGAAAAAGTAAAAAAATTAATGGTTACGGGAGCCAATCTTGAACCCGATACTACAGCTGTAGAGACAGATGTACATGATTGGGCTCAAGGAATTTTTGCACAACTTAAAAATATCAAAGATAAAACTGATACTCAGAAACATGATTTCAAACTCTTCAGGTTGTTAGTTGAACAGCCTCATATTCCAGTTGCTGACCTTAAGAAAATAAAATGTCCAACACTTGTTGTTGGCGGTGATCATGATATCTTACGTCCCGGCCATACGCTTACTATTTTCCAAAATATTGAAAACGCTTATTTGTGGATACTGCCCAATTCGGGACATAGTACACTTGTGGTCTACTCCGACGAGTTCAATAAAAAAGCTGATGAGTTTTTTAAAGCTCCATACAGAAAGATTTTTATGGAAGGAAGATTTTTTTAAAAGATTTAAGCTAAAGAAAATCCGGGCTATTATATTTTACTAAAAAATTACAGCGAAGCTAAAAAATCAATTAACATTATTACATCTCTTTCCTTTTCCAGATCGAGATCATTCTGCTTTATAAAAGCTTCAAGATCATCTTTCTTTTCAGGGAATAATTTTAAAATACCCTTTTTACCTGATGGAAGTTCAATGATTTCACCTTCTCCTCTTTTAAGAAAAAATGTATCTCTCATTGGATCAAATCTTGCAGGTGAAGCAGTATCATAAGATGATTTTGCAGCTGTTGCAGGATAATATTTTACTTTTTGTCTTTTGTAAAGTGTGAAATTGTTTTTTTCATAAAGCTTTACAAGATATCCAGTAGTTTTTTTCCCATCTCTTTCGGTGTAATTGACCAACTGATATGTTGCTTTTGGAATACTAAAAGAGATATCGCCCAAAGCTCCTGTTTTGTTTAAAATTAATGTATCGTTTGTTGCAGTAATGAATTCAAACTGGTCATTAGCTGCATCGTAACGCATCAGTGCATTCTGGATAAGATCTCCAACTTTTGCGTGTAAGAAAGCCTTATTGAGGTATGGGGAACCCTGTGTTGACGAGTAGCTCGAACTATAATGTGTCTCTGATAATCTTATACCATAAGTATCAAGATTACTGACTTTATTATTTTGCCCAAATCCAAAAACTGAACAGAATAATGCAATGATAATTTTAAAAGAATTTTTCATAGGACTTTTTTAGAGGATTAAAATTACGCTTTTTTTATTATTGTTTATTGTTTACAGCAAAATACTTTCTCCCAATTTGCTTTTACCTGAGCCTGTATTTGCTCTAAAGTCATGCTTTTATAGTCTGCTGCCAAAAGATAAACGTCTTCTAATCTTTCTTCTATTGTATCGGTTTCGAGAAAAAAGCGGTCATTTGGAACTGACTGAAAAACTTCTTTCAATTCAGGGTTTCGCAAAAGATATTTACCAAATGAAAGATAAAATCCGTTAACCAGTAATTGCTTTGCCAACTGTTCGTTTTTGGAAAATCCGTGAATGATAATTGGAACTGAAATCTTCAATCTTTTTTTTATTTCAATAACTTCATCAAAAGCAGCAACCAGATGCAATACTAATGGTTTCTGATATTTTTCGGCTAAAGCTATCTGTTTTTCAAAAACTTCAATCTGTAATGGCAATGCAATCTCAATCCGCTTATCCAATCCACATTCACCAAGCGCCAAACATTCTTTTAACGCAAGCTTCTCCTCTATCATCTTCAAATCACTTTCCAAACGTTCCTCTTTGATATACCAGGGATGAATGCCAATAGAATAAAATGGAATTTCTGCATCAAACTCCCACGGGTACTGATTCACCAACTCGAGCGTGTTGGCATCAGTTGTAAATTTGTGTGTATGCAGATTGTAAAAAGGCATTAGTCGTGAAATTTTTTTACGCCGGCAAGGATTTCGATCTGCAGATCATTCTCCAAAGGCACAATCGGGCATGAATATTTGTGATTGTAAGCGCAATACGGATTATAAGCTTTATTAAAATCTATTGTGACGGTATCTTCTTTTGGAATTTTCATATCAATATAACGCCCGCCGATATACGTTTCCTTGCCACAGCTCAAATCGGAAAACGGAAGGAAAAGATAATCTTCAAAACCCGATTTTTCAATCAACTTGATGTTCTGATAAAGATTTAGCTTAAAAGTTTTTCCATCGATGCTAAAACTTAGTTCACCATATTTCACATATTCGGGCAAACGCGTTCCTGTCGTTTTCATCTTAAAGATTTTCTCATTTGGAGTACGGACAAATTTGGCTTCAACAACAAACTTGTCGTTTATCGGATAAAAATCTAATCCTTTGAATAACTTAAAATCTTCCTCAGTAAGCGGGCTTTCTTCTTTATTCTCATATTCTTTATTGAGCGAATCCTGAAACTCTTTTGCAGTTTGAGTTTCCTGAGCCAAAAGCAAGGAAATATTCAATAATAACACGAGAAAAAATAACTTTTTCATCTAAACTGTTTTTAACAAAAATACTGTAAAACTAAATACGACTGTCTAACTTGCAGGCACAAAGTTTTGTAAATTTACAGAATCACTCGAGAGCGAAAGCTCGAACAGACGAAGTAATCATTAATCATGCTTAAGACCGGAATTCAACGTTACATCAATAACTTCAGGGGATTTTCAAGAGAAATCTGGATACTAACACTCATCACTTTCATCAATCGTGCCGGTACTATGGTACTGCCGTTTCTTTCTAAATATTTGAAAGAAGATTTGCATTTCAGTTATACTGAAGTTGGCTGGATTATGGTTTGTTTCGGCACCGGTTCTATAATTGGTTCGTGGCTTGGTGGAAAACTTTCAGACAAAATCGGATTTTATAAAATCATGATTTTTAGTTTGTTTACGACGGGTATTTTGTTATTTTTTATTGAATTTATCACAACTTTCACCGGACTGTGCATAGGCATGTTTGTACTTTTGGTTATAGCCGATATGTTTCGCCCTGCGATGTTTGTATCGCTTGGTGCCTACACAAAACCTGAAAACCGAACCAAAGCACTGACTCTGGTTCGGTTAGCCATTAATCTTGGTTTTGCTGCAGGACCGGCTATGGGAGGATTAATCATAATGAGCATTGGTTATCGTGGATTGTTTTGGGTAGATGGTGGAACTTGTATCATTGCTATCCTAATCTTTTGGCTCAAAGTAAAGGAGAAAAAGAAAAGCCCATTCATTGACAAAAAACATCCTGATGACGTATTGACGCATTCGGTATTCAAAGACAAACCGTTTATGATTTTTCTTTTTACCTGTCTGGTTTCGGGTGTATTATTTTTTCAGGTTTTTACAACGATTCCTTTATATCATAAAGAACAATTCAATCTCACTGAGTTTCAAACCGGTTTATTACTGACCATGAACGGGCTGATGATTTTCTTTTTGGAAATGCCAATTGTAAGCTACGTTGAGCGTCATAAAATAAGTAAGGTCAAAGTTGTAGCTACAGGTTGTTTCTTAATGGCAGTAAGTTTGTTTTTGATGCTCATCAACTCCTGGGCAGGTATACTTATTATTATGATGATATTCATGACTTTTGGCGAAATGTTTGCTTTTCCTTTCTCAAATTCGGTAGCGTTGAGCCGGGCACCAAAAGGCCACGAAGGCAGATATATGGCTATCTATACCATGAGTTATAGTCTGGCCCACATCGTCAGTTCTAAAGCAGGTTTTGGGATTATTGAGTTTTACAAACCTGACGGCTATCCAAAAAACTGGACTTTTATGGGAATCCTTGGAATGCTTGGAATGCTTTGTGGACTTTGGGTTTACCAACTCATTCAAAAAGAGAAGGAATCCATTTAAATCAACGCTTCGTCCCTATTCCATCTTTAAAATCCTTAAAAAATAGTTAAATAACTATAAAAATAGTTGTGTAACTAAAAATATAGTTGTACTTTCGATTTCAAATTAAAGAAATCATGCAAAAGTTAACGAACAAAGAAGAGGAAATCATGCAAATATTATGGAAGCTTAAAAAAGCTTTCGTCAAAGAAGTAATGGCTGAAATTACAGACGAACAGCCTCATTATAATACACTTTCAACAATTATCAGAAATCTTGAGGAGAAAGGGTTTGTTTCACACAATGCCTATGGAAACACCCATCAATATTATCCAATCATAAAAATGGAAGATTACCGAAAAAGGTTTATGAATACTGCCATTGAAACCTATTTTAATAATTCCTATAAAAATATGGTATCCTTTTTTGCTGAGGAGGAAAAGATTTCTGCTGAAGAGTTGAGAGAGATTTTAGCCATCATCGAAAACAAAAAGTAATATGGATTCGCTATTCATTTATTTATTAAAGTCGAGCGGGCTGATTGCCGTTTTCTATTTAGCCTATCACTTTTTGGTGCGCAAGGAAACGTTCTTCAATAGCAACCGTTGGTTTTTATTGGGTGGATTATTTACTTCGCTCCTATTGCCTTTATTCTTTATTAAAAAAATCATACTGGTAGAACGACCTAAAATTCCAATTGAGGATTTGGTCGCTTATTCACAGCACCCTGCCAGAGCAATACAAGATGTTCCTGTTGTTGAAGCATTTGATTGGATGCAGCTATTTTGGGTTAGTTATGGAATCATAGCCTGTTTGTTGGTGATTAAAATAGTATTTAATTTCACTTCCCTATATCGAATGCTTTATCAACAGCAGGTAATCAGAAGAGACCAATTTAAACTAATTAACTTAAATGAAAATATAGCTCCGTTTTCTTTCTTTAACTACATTGTTTACAACTCTGACTTGTATTCAAACGAAGAGCTTCAAAGCATATTGCTGCATGAAAAAATACACAGCCAGCAACGGCATTCAGTAGATGTTTTAATTGCCAGGTTATTCTGCATTGTATTTTGGTTTAATCCGTTTATGTGGCTTTACAAAAAAGCAATAACACAAAACCTGGAATATATTGCCGACCAAAAAGCAATGGAACAGTTGGAAGACAAAAAATCGTATCAAAGAGCACTCTTAAAGGTAGTTTCTCATCAAAGCTGCTTATCAATAACCAATAATTTTTATCAATCATTAATCAAAAAACGAATCGTTATGTTAAACACAAATCAATCACACAAAAGAAATTCATGGAAATATGCTGTAATCATTCCGGCACTCGTTGGCTTTGTCTTTTTATTCCAGATCAAAGTCATCGCACAGGAAAAAGAGAAAACAGCATTTACCACAAGAGCTGATTCAAGAAATGAAATCCGTGTCGTTGTAGATAAAAACACAAGTGATGCCGAACTAAAGGACAATGCTGCTACATTAAAAAAAGAACACGGAATAACGCTTAAATGCTCTAAAGTAAAAAGAAATAGTGCCGGAGAAATTACAGCAATCAAAGTAGAATTTAAGGACAAGGAAGGAAATAAAGGCGTGACACAATACGATGGTAAAGAACCTATAAAACCGATTCATTTCTACAAAAATAATTCGGGTGTTGGGTTTGGGCAACCAAGACAAATCAGAATGTACGCTAACTATGGTCATGGTCAGAACGACACTCCTCCTATGGCGATATCAATTGGCGACAGCCTAAATGTTGTGGGCAACTTTGATTTTGACATGGATTTAGATCTGCCTGAACCGCCGGAAGCTCCGGAAGCTCCTGAAGCTCCTGAAGCATTTACTTGGAATGATAATCAAAACTCCAATATAGTTATCAAAAGAAATGGGGATAAAAAACCGGTAGTAATTATTAATGGTAAAGTAATTACAGATGATAAAGAAATTGATCAGGCCGTAAAAAAATATTGTTCCAAAGGGCAAGGATTTAGCTATTCTTCAGATGATGAAGGTCCTCAAGTTTTCATCAACGGACAGGATATGATGAAAATTAAATCTGATGCCGTGGTCAACGCAAGGGGGCAACTGAAAAAAATGAGACCAGAAATTCAAAAACAAATCGAAAGAGCTAAAGATATGGCACTGGCACAAAGGGATCAAGCACAAGCACAAAGGGATCAAGCGCAAGCGCAAAGGGATCAGGCACAGGCGCAACGTGAGCAGGCTCAGTCCGAAATGATGAGAGTTAAGGAAGAAATGATTAAAGCCAAAGCCGAAATGGAAGCCGCCAGAGTCGAGTATATGAAGGCTAAGGAAGAACTAAAAAGCAAAAAATAGTTAAAAGTTTGTAAAATCACTTTTTGAAAAAACAAGCATTTTTTAATTTTGAATTTGTAATTAAACAGTATAATAATCAACATATTACCATTATGAAAAATATACTTTATTTCATTGTAACATTGTCAGTTATGGCAATCACAAAAGGATTTTCACAGGACAAAAAATCTGTAGAAAAAGCAGATGTGAATGTAGACAACATTGTAATGACCTGGAACAAATCGACTCCTGAACAGGAAATGAAAGACGATATCAAAGCATTGGCTGAACACGGAGTGACTATTTCTTACTCTAATGTTAAGAGAAATGACAAAAACGAAATCACTGCTATTAGAGTCGAATTTGCCGATAAAGGCGGAAGTAAAGGCTCGATGGAGCTGGACAGCCAAAAACCAATCAACACCATTACTGTTTATAAACAAGGCGATGAAGTTGGTTTCGGGCAGCCATCAAACAATGATTTTATTGTTGGCAACTTCCCGAATGGACAGAATTTTATGAAGCGTTTCAATTTTGGCAATGGAGATTCAGATTCACAATCTTTTAATTTTAATTTTCCTAATGGTAGTGACAGCTTTGGAAGAAGCTCAAAGATTATCATCGAAAATGATGGTAAAAAACCTTTAGTTATAGAAGACGGAAAAGTTATTGAAGGCGGCGATGATTATTCTCCTGAAGAAATAGAAAAAATCAAAGAAAAAAATAAAACTGAATCTTTTGGAAATGGCTTCAGCTGGGGTGCACAAAATGGAAACCTTGAAGATTTAAACGAACAGATGGAAAGAATGCAGGAACAGTTAAATGAGTTGATGAATAAATCTGATTATGATAAATCGGGAGACAAAGATGACAAAACTATCAAAGAACTCAATAAGACAAAAGAGGAAATGCTGAAAGCCAAAAAGGAAATGGAGGAAACTACCAAGGAACTCAAAAAAGCTAAATCGAGTTTAAAGACTCAGAAAGCATAAAAACCTAAAAGACCATTCACAAAACGAATGGTCTTTTTTACATTTGCAAAAACACAAATCTAATGTATAAACTATTAGCCCGGTTAAATAAACTCCTGCTGCCAAGCTTTACCAAACAACAACTCGATTTGGCAAAAGCTAATAAATGGCAGATGGCAATTATAGGCTGGCGTTACTATGTTACAACAAGAGCTTTAGAGAATTCAAAATAAATTTTCGGTATTCATTTGCGGATTTGATACTATTGGCTATATTTGCACCCACAAAAAAGGCCTCGTGGCGCAACTGAATAGCGCATCTGATTACGGCTCAGAAGGTTACAGGTTTGAATCCTGTCGAGGTCACGAATAAATAAAATCATGAGAGAAAACGCCAAGCTTGCTTGAGCGTTTTTTTGTTGATTTTATTTTCAAAGCGGAGCTTTGATGGATATTGCGAAGCAAAATCCTGTTTTTCCAAAGCGGAGCTTTGATGAATATTGCGAAGCAAAATCCTGTTTTTTCAAAGCGGAGCTTTGATGGATATTGCGAAGCAAAATCCTGTTTTTCAAAGCGGAGCTTTGATGGATATTGCGAAGCAAAATCCTGTTTTT